>DYDE01000131.1 GCA_020718065.1 Marinifilum sp.
TTTTCTACTTTAAAAAAATTAATAACCTAAAGTTTTGAGCATAGGTTTATAAGTTTGTTCTTTTGCAAATAGTTTAGTAAAAATTTCTCCATTTTCATCTAAATCTATTAAAATATGTTTAGGAGCAGGTGTTAGACAATGCTGAATTCCTCCATATCCACCCAAAGATTCCTGATATGCTCCGGTATGAAACAAACCAATATATTGAAGTTCATTATCAGGCAATTTAGGTAAAAAAACTGCATTTGCATGGGCTTCTGCATTATAGTAATCCTGACTATCGCATGTTAACCCACCAAGATTAACTCTTTGGTATTCGTTGTCCCAATTGTTAATTGCTAGTAAAATAAATCGTTGATTGATAGCCCATGTATCAGGTAATGTGGTCATAAAAGAACTGTCGATCATATACCAAAGCTCTCTGTCATTTTGTTGTTTTTGATCAATAATTGAATATAAAACGGCGCCACTTTCTCCAACAGTATAAGAACCAAATTCGGTAAAAATGTGAGGTTCAACAACTACATTTCGTTCGCATATATATTTAATTTGTGAAACGATTTCTTCTGCCATGTATTCATAATCATATTCGAAAGACAATGAACTCTTAATTGGAAATCCTCCACCAATATTCAATGAGTCAAGTTCAGGACAAACTTTTTTAAGTTCACAATAAACATTAACACATTTTGTTAATTCATTCCAATAATAAGCAGTATCTCTAATACCTGTATTAATAAAAAAATGAAGCATTTTAAGTTCAAATTTTGGATTGTCTTTTATAGATTCCAAATAGAAAGGAATTATATCATTGTACCTTATTCCAAGTCTTGAAGTATAAAAATCGAATTTAGGTTCTTCTTCTGAAGCAATACGAATTCCTAATTTGCACTTTTTTGAAATTGTTGAATTGTATTTAATAATTTCTGATTTGTTGTCTAATACTGGAATTGTGTTTTCAAAACCAAGATTTATCAGGTTAGCTATATTGTCTAAATATTGAGGGCGTTTAAATCCATTACAAATAATGTATTTATCTTTTTTAATTTTTCCTGTTTTGTATAATTCTTCAATAATATGTATATCGAAAGCAGAAGATGTTTCCAAATGGGCATCATTTTTTAAAACTTCTTCTAATATAAATGAAAAGTGAGAGCTTTTTGTACAATAGCAATAATTATACTCTCCATTATAATCTGCTTTAGCAATTGCAACATTAAACATTTTTTTTGCTTTCAGAATCTGTTCAGTTATTCTGGGTAAATAAGATATTTTTAATGGTGTTCCATATTGCCATATTATATCCATTAAAGAAATATTGTTGAAATATAATTCACCATCTATAACTTTAAATTCATCTTGGGGAAAATCAAAAGTTTGGTTTATTAAATCAATATATTTATTTTTCATTTTTATATTTGATTAAGTTGAATGTATAAAAAAAAAGAAATGTAAACTACTTGGATTAAATTTATTTTACAAAATTATTAATAATTTATTATATTTTAATAAGATTGTTAAACTATTTTGATTTTTATAAATAATAAAAAAAAATGTTTCTTTCTCTTTTTTTTTTAAATAATAATTTAATAGAATAAATTAACCTGAGTTTAAGATTTTTTTGCAATTCTAACCATTAAACATTAATGGGTTTGTAAGGATCCTTGTGTTTTATTTAGTGTTTAAGTGAATTAAAATTTTGCTATTGAAGTATAAAAAACACCAAATTTTACTAAAACTTTAATGTATGTGAGTTAGTAATCAATATCAATAATATGATTACAAATTAAGATTGATTAATAATAAAATAAATTAGGAATAAAACTGGAAAATAATTTTTGATGCAGAGTAGCCTTAAGAAACTAATTGCTAAAGTATTTAATTTAGAAGTAGTGATATAAAAAAATAAATACTCTTTGGAATATTGATAATACACATTTGTAGAAGATATTTAAATCGTGAAATGTCGTTAGGCCGTAGTTGTAACTCATTTAATTATTAAAAATCGAGAAAAGACGGGCGACGGGATGCGTCGGATGGAGCGCGGGATCAATCGAACTTAATGCGGAATCGATGTGATCAAGCGCGGGATCGTTCGGACTGATTGCGGGATCGTTCGGGTCGAACGCTGGATCGAAAAAACATAGAGCGGAATTGATATGTTCAATTGCGGGAACAATCTAACTAAGCGCGGGACAAGATGGATGGAGTGCGAAATCGGTTGAACGGATCGCAGAATTGAAAGAACTTAATGCGGAAGTCTTCGGATCAAGTGCGGAAGTAATCGAACCAAATGTGGAAGTATTTGAACTGAGTGTGAAGGTTTTCGGAATAAGTCAGATTGTGATAGGATGTGTTCCGGAAGATTTTTAACTTCAAGAGGAAGTTATTTTATGTTAGTAGGCTATTTTGTAAACTTTAAAAATTGATTAAAAATATTCTCTGATTGAGAAAAGACAAAATATGACAGCTATTAATCTTAAAGCGAATATTGCAAGTCAAGAAGGGATATATTTTATTTAGATATTGATTTTTCTCAGGGCGAAAAATTGTAATAAAAAAACCCCGCAAGGTATTTGCAGGGTTTATGATGAAATTATTTTATCTTTTATTTGATGAATTGTTTTCTAAATTGAAGGTGTATCCGATTCGAGAACACCATCTATTATAAGCTCATCGCCAGGTTTTACCACAACATTTTTAATAAACAATTCTTTATAAGTATCTAACGTAATTTTAATGGTATAGGTACCAGAAGGAACTTGATCTATATAATAAAATCCGTCTTCATCGGATGTTTCTTTAATGTCTGTACCCATTATATAAATAGTAGCACCTTCTATTATGCTTTCATCAAATAATGCAGTAATATTGCCCATAATGAAACCAACTCCATCTTTAATGTTTTGTTGTTTATTGGTTTTGCCTTGATAATCGTCAATGCCCCTTGCATTTTTGTATAAAGAATAGAATTTAGGATGATCTTTTGCTAAAACAAGCATCAGGCGATCTATTTTTTCGTTGAGTATATTTCTTGCTTCGTTTATCAATGAGGATAAAAGGGCAGTATCAACCTTGCGTTTATCAATAGCCAAGTCAACTGAAGGATTAAGAATAATAAATGTATCTCTAAGATTTGATAAGAGTGTGAAATCATCATCGATTATTCCATAATCGACCAAATCGGCTTTAATACTATTACATTTTTTATAGATTATACCACTGACTTCAATTAATATTTCGTCGCTCAACCTAACAAGTTTAGATTCGGTGTATTTAACAGTTTTTTTGAGAAGCAGATTGCTGGTTTCACTTGCAAAAACCATTGTTGCACTGCAAACTTTGGCGAGAGCATTTGCCAACAATCCTTTAACTACAGATTTGTCCATTGTTAGACCGGTTGTATCAAACATCTGGTTTTGGGCAGTTTCTTCAATTTTTGTTAATAAAAGTTTTAGTTCATTATAAGCTGCTAATAATTTTGAAATTGTTGAAATTATTGCTAATTCGTTTTTTAGTACCAATACAACAACACGTATCATATTTAGTACATTTTTAATTGTATTTTTCATATTTTTAAAATTTAAGATAATAAAAGAGTGCGCTAGAGTAATTAAAGTGCGCTAAAGTGCCCCAGAGTGACTAGAGTACTTAAAGTATGTAGAGTGATTGCGAATAACTAAAATAAGTTTCGTTCCGGAGAATTGGAATCTTATTTTTGGATAAATTCAGTACGTCAAAGAACATTTCTTTACCTGAACAGAAAATGATGGTTTTTTGTCATTAAAATGGTAAAGTGGAAATGTTCTTTCGATAGGCTTTATTTTTTGTTATAATAATTTTGCTTTTGAAAATTACAACACAAAAATAATACTAAATAACTATGTGTTAATTAATTTTAACATTTTTTAACAATTATTAACATTTTTTAACATATGGAATAATATGGATAAGTTTAGGAGATTTGTTGATAAGGGAAAAGGTAAAAGGGGAAAAGTAAAAGATAAAAGGGAAAAGGTGAAAGGAAAAAGGTAAGGAAAAAGATAAAAGATATACCTTCTAATATCCTTTTCATTCTTATCTCTTCTGTAATATTTGGTAAATGATTATTTGTATTTCTAAATTGTTCAATTTTGCTTATAATTTCATTATCTTGTTTTATTGGTTTTTTTTCTGATGAAGTGTAACTGCATGGAATCAACAGGGCGTGTTGTTCAATAGGATGCCGCTACGCCTACCTAGCGGCAGGTAAACGGCTTTTGTGTGTATTTTTTGTTTTCTACAAAGAGGTCGCAGCTATGCCCACCTAGCAGCAGGTAAACGGCTTTTGTGGTGATGCTATTTTAAATCGACGGTGGTAGAACCGCTGCCGAATTTACTTTTGTCTTTTTTTTAACCTCAGGTGAACAGCTTGTTTTGTTACTTGCCACACGAGAGGACTTGTTCGGCAGCAGGGTTACTTACCAATTATTAATACTTTTTGAAATTGTTTTAATTATATTTTACCTATTATAAAAAAGCTCCTTGAATAGCATTATTATTCAAGGGGCTTTTTAATTTTAGGGCGATCCCGAAGGGACTCGAACCCCCAACCCCCAGAACCGGAATCTGGTATTCTATCCAATTGAACTACGGGACCATTTCTTATTGTTGCAAACCTACATATTTTTTTTGATATGGTCAATTTCTTTTAATTAATATTAGAAATGGTTAAGAAATAATTCATTATTGCGGTAAAACTCTTGTAATAGGTTTTTTTAACCCCAATAAATTAAATAAGTAAAATCCCTTTTTTCAGGTATTAAAAGAGGAAAATATTTAAAAAAAAATATTTTATCTTTGCATCTTGTGAATTAATCAAATTTTTAAAATTATAAACTTAAATTAATTTAAATCATGAAAAAATTATTTGTTTTAACCGCATTAATATTAGTTGCATACTGTGCTAAATTGGTTGCCCAGGATGTAAAAAGTGTGTTTTCGACCATGGAAATTGTATGGTTTGGTTTAGATTTTTCAAATGTTAAGCTAGTTGGTACGTCTGTTGATTTTGCAAACTTGACAGATATTCGCGACAGACAATTCAATGCTATCAACAATTTATTTATTAGTGAACCAGTAAAGTATGATATAAAAAAAGCATTTAAAAAGGATAAAGCTACAAATGATTTTAGTATTGTTGAAAAACGCAATATTTCACCTGACATTGATAAACTATTAGTTCAGACAGAAAATACATTATCAAAAGAAACAATAGCTGAAATTATTAAAGCATACAATCCAAAAGAAGCAACTTCCGGAATAGGTGCTTGTTTTGTAATGGAAAATCTTATTAAACTTGAAAAAGGTTCTCATGCTACAATGTATATCGTATTCTTTGATATAGCTACCAAAAAAGTTTTAGTATGTGAAAAAGCAGATTCAATAGCAGGTGGATTCGGGTTTAAAAATTTTTGGGCAAAGACCATATTTTTGACATTGGATAAATTTAATATGAATGATTTAGAAAATAAATATAATAAATAAGATTGATTAAAAAATGAAATTTAAAACCGGTTTCAATTTAAATTGTAATCGGTTTTTTTATTTTAATATAAATTAATCATTGAAATTTTACCTTTGTCATTACATTCAAGTTGATAAAATGCAAAGGTCATTAAGGCAAAAAGCATTCAAAATGTTAAAGAATAAACTTAATTATCTTATAATTTGCTGAAAAATGTTATTTGAGGATACCTACAAAACTGTAGAAAAACCAGCAGAAGGAGTTTATAAAGATCGTGGTAGTAAATTTATTGCTTTGGCTTTCCCTGTTAACACAGAAGAAGAAGTAAAAAAAATACAGGCAGAACTTCGAAAGAAATATTATGATGCACGGCATCATTGTTTTGCATATCTTTTAGGTTTTGATAAATCTGCCTATCGGGTTAATGATGACGGAGAGCCTTCTGGTACGGCTGGCAGACCTATTTTTGGTCAAATACAATCGAACGATTTAACAAATATTTTGATTGTTGTTGTACGTTATTTTGGGGGAACACTTTTAGGAGTTAGAGGTTTAATTGATGCTTATAAGGGAGCAGCAGCAGATGCTTTAAAAAATGCTCATATTATTAGTAAAACTATTAATGAAGTTTATGAAATTACTTTTGATTATGCTGCAATGAATACAGTAATAAAGATGCTCAAGGACAATGATGCAGAAACAATATCTTCTAAATATGAATTAAACGGAAATATTATTTTTAAAATCAGAAAAAACATGTCAGACAAAATATGTAAACAACTTAAACAAATTGAAAACCTTTCTCTAAAATATACTAGAACAGAATAACTAAACAAATATCAGCTTGTGCAAAATAAATAACAATTATCATTAACTCCTTTTAGAATTTAATTGTTAAGAAATAATAAGAAAAAACCCTCGAACCTTCAATCAAAAAGTATATTTTTGGCAACTGATTTAATCTTAAACATTGAATAATATATTAGAAAAACTAAATGATGTCCAAAGACAGGCAGTAGAATGTACTGAAGGTCCTGTTATGGTTATTGCCGGAGCAGGTTCCGGCAAAACAAGAGTATTAACATATAGAATTGCATATTTGTTGAGTAAGGGGGTTGATGCATTTAATGTGCTTTCTCTTACTTTTACAAATAAAGCTGCAAAAGAAATGAAAGAGAGGGTTACCCATCTATTGGGTAGTTCTGAGGCAATGAATGTATGGATGGGTACTTTCCACTCAATATTTGCGCGTATTTTGCGTTTTGAAGCTGATAAACTGGGTTATCCATCGAACTTTACCATATATGATAATGATGATTCGAAGAGTGTGATAAAAACGATCATAAAAGAACAAAATCTGGATGATAAAATGTATCAGCCTAATTATGTTCTTAACAGAATATCAGGTGCCAAATCTAATTTAATATCTGTAGCAGATTATAACAGCAATGTAGAAATTATGGCTCAGGATAGGGCTGCCGGAAAGCCACAAATAGGAGAGCTTTATTCTCTCTATAACCAACGATGCAGAAAATCGTCGGCAATGGATTTTGATGATTTGTTGTATAACATGAACGTCTTGCTTCGCGATTTTCCGGAACTTTTGTTTAAATATCAGCAGAAATTTAAGTATATTCTGGTAGATGAATATCAGGATACCAATTATGCACAATACCTGATAGTGAAAAAACTTGCTGCAAATAATGAAAATATTTGTGTTGTTGGTGATGATGCTCAAAGTATCTATGCTTTTCGAGGTGCAAATATTGAGAACATTCTTAATTTTAAAAAAGATTATACAGATGTTAAGGTGTTTAAGCTGGAGCAGAATTATCGTTCTACTCAAAATATCGTAAATGCTGCAAACAGTATAATCATAAATAACAGGGATCAGATTTTTAAAGAAATCTGGACAGAAAATGAAGCTGGTTCCAAAATACAACTTATAAAAACTTCTACAGATAATGAAGAAGGTTTGAGTGTTGCAAGTGCTATTTTTGAAAATAAAATGAACTTTCAGTTAAAGAACAGTGATTTTGCAATATTATATAGAACAAATGCCCAGTCGAGAACAATGGAAGAGGCTTTAAGAAAGTTGAATATTCCTTATCGCATTTTTGGTGGTTTGTCTTTTTATAAAAGAAAAGAGGTTAAAGACCTGCTTGCTTATTTTCGTTTAACCATTAACCATAATGATGAAGAAGCCCTTAATCGGATTATAAATTATCCAGTAAGAGGTATTGGGAAAACCACATTAGAAAAGCTGGTTGTTGTTGCGAATGAAAACAATGCTTCTATTTGGAACATAATCAATAATTTGGTTCAATTTAATCGTGAACTTGGCTTCAATAGTGGCACTATTACAAAGATTTCTGATTTTGCAACGATGATAAGAAGTTATGCAACATTTCTAAATGAAAAGAATGCTTTTGATATGGCCAACCATATTGCTGTTTCATCAGGGTTGCTGAAAGATCTGAGAGAAGACAAAACGCCAGAAGGTATAAGCAGGATGGAAAATATTGAAGAGTTGCTCAACAGTATTAAAGATTTTGTTGATGGTGTTGATTTTGCTGAAGGTGAAGATAAAAATAATTCACTTGGTCGCTTTATGGAAGATATTGCATTGGTAACTGATACTGATAAAGACGATAAGGAAAATAATGATAAAGTTTCTTTAATGACCATACATGCAGCAAAAGGACTTGAATTTCCATTTGTACATTTGGTGGGTATGGAAGAAAATCTTTTTCCATCGCAAATGTCTCTTAGTTCAAGAGCTGATTTAGAAGAGGAAAGAAGGTTGTTTTACGTAGCTATAACACGTGCAATGAAGAAACTAACCATATCTTATTCGGAGAGCAGGTATCGTTGGGGAAATCTTACTTTGTGCGAATTAAGCCGTTTTGTTGACGAAATTGATGAAAAATGTATTGATTTTCCTCAGAAACTTATTAACACAAATACTTTTAACTTTAATAAGAAGTTTGAGCCTAAAGAAAAAATTATTACTCAACAACAAGAACCACCGCTATCAATTACAAAAAAGAAATTGACCAAGATAAGTAATATAGCGGATAAACCTAATATGACAACTGAAGAAAATTTTAATGCTGTTAATATTGGAGAAATATCCGTTGGAATGGATGTTGAGCATCAAAGGTTTGGTAGGGGTATAGTGATTCAATTGGAAGGTAGTGATTCTAATACCAAAGCTTTAATAAGTTTTAAAAATGTTGGTGAAAAACAATTGTTGCTGAAGTTTGCCAAGCTAAAGATTATTTAAATACCTGAGTGAGCTAAAGTGAGCTAAAGTGAGCTAGAGTGCCTAAAGTGAACTAAAGTATATTGAGTGTTAAAGCTAGAAATTGTCTTCCAATATTAAATAAATAAAACAAAACAGATTTTTTCAGGTTTTAAAACTTTAAACAATACATACATATAAAACTGCTGGTACTATTTTTATTTTTATTTTAAAAAATATTATGTACTTTTGTAAAGAGAATCGTTACAATATTTATTGTTTTTATACAAAGAATAAATTTCCAAATTTGTCCTTCCTTAATAATTAACATATTTAAAAGTTTTTTACATTTTAAGACTTAATATATTTTTAATGGAATATAACACATCCCGAAGCAAAATGAATATTTCAGAATATGGAAGAAATATTCAAAAAATGATTGAATACACCATTAGTGTTGAAGATAGAGAAAAAAGAAACCAACTTGCAAAAACAATTATTGCGGTGATGGGGCAATTGAATCCTCATTTGCGCGATGTTACCGATTTTAAACATAAACTATGGGATCATCTTTTTATAATGTCTGAATTTAAATTAGATGTAGACTCACCATATCCTATTCCTTCTGCTGAGAGCTTAAAAAACAAACCACAAAAACTTAAATATCCATCAAATCACATATTATTCAGATATTACGGAAGAAATATAGAATTAATTATTAAGAAAGCAATTGATTTGCCAGAGGGTCCCGAATGCGAAGTAGCAATTGAAACAATTGCCAATCATCTTAAGAAATCTTATCTGAAATGGAATCGCGACTCTGTTACTGATGAAGTTATTGCAGAACATCTTTCGGTGCTTTCTGATGGGAAGTTAATTCTTAAAAAAGAAGTAGTTTTAGCTAACACACAACAAATATTTCAGAATAATAAAAAGAAAAAATTTATTAAACATTCCAATACTTCTGGCTCTTCCAATTATAGCAACAACAATATAAAGCCTAAAAAAAACATTTAAACTTATTTGCTTTTTCTAAATTTCCACTTATATTTACAAATGTATTATAAACCTTGTTTAATATGAATACATTTGAAGTAAATGGTGCTAAAAGATTAAAAGGTGAAATTACACCACAGGGAGCTAAAAACGAAGCATTGCAAGTTATTTGCGCTACGCTTCTAACCTCCGATAAAGTAAAAATAAGCAATATTCCTGATATCAGAGATATTAATAAGCTTATTGAGTTGTTAATTGAACTGGGTGTTAAAGTTGAAAAAACAGGTTTTGAAGAATTTACTTTTCAGGCAGATAATGTTAATTTAAATTATCTCGATTCCCCGGAATTTAAAAGCAAAGGCTCTTTACTGCGTGGTTCAATAATGATTGTAGGTCCTTTGCTTTCGAGATTTGGTAGGGGTTATATACCAAAACCAGGGGGTGATAAGATAGGCAGAAGAAGATTAGATACTCATTTTATTGCTTTGCAAGACCTTGGTGCAAAATTTGAATACCTTGTAGATGAAAACTTTTATAAAGTAGATGCCAAAGAGTTAAGAGGTTGTTATATTTTGTTGGATGAAGCATCGGTTACCGGTACTGCTAATATAATTATGGCAGCTGTTCTTGCTAAAGGAGTTACAACTATTTTCAATGCAGCATGTGAACCTTATGTTCAGCAATTGTGTAAAATGCTAAATAGCATGGGTGCAAAAATTGAGGGTGTTGCTTCTAACCTTCTTAAAATAGAAGGTGTTAAAGAGCTTAAAGGATGCTCACACCGATTGTTGCCTGATATGATAGAAGTTGGTAGTTTTATTGGATTAGCAGCCATGACTCAATCGGAACTTACTATTAAAAATGTAAGCTACCAATCGCTTGGGATTATTCCGAATGTATTCAGAAAAATAGGTATTAAATTAGAACAATCTAACGACGATATATATATTCCCCAGCAAGATCATTATGAAGTTGAAACATTTATTGATGGCTCAATAATGACAATATCTGATGCACCATGGCCTGGTTTTACTCCGGATTTACTAAGCGTTGTGCTTGTTGTTGCAACACAGGCAAAAGGTAGTGTTTTGATACACCAGAAAATGTTCGAAAGTCGTTTGTTTTTTGTTGATAAACTGATTGATATGGGTGCTCAAATAATACTTTGTGACCCTCACAGGGCAACTGTTATTGGATTAAACAGACAATTTCCATTGAGAGGTATTGAAATGACTTCGCCCGATATACGTGCGGGAGTTTCGCTACTTATAGCTGCTCTTTCTGCAGAAGGGCAAAGCGTTATTCATAATATTGAACAGATAGACAGGGGTTATCAAAACATAGATGTGCGTTTAAATAATATTGGAGCAAGTATTGTGAGGAAGTAAGTTTAAAACACTTTAAATAAATGGAGTTTTTAATGTGCTTCCAATTGATACCAAAGAAAAAGCTTATAAATGAATAAAATTTTATTTGCATTTATTATTAATGAATAATAACTTTGTAATAAAAAAATCTATGCCAACATTATCAATGTTTTTTGGAATTATAGTTAGAATGTATTTTGCTCCAAAAGAACACAATCCACCTCATATACATATTTATTACCAAGATTATAAAGCTCTAATAGGCATTATAAAGGGTGAATTAATCGAAGGTGATTTACCTTCAAAGCAATTAAAACTTGTACTTGCATGGATTGAAATTCATCGTGAGGAATTAATAGCAGATTGGCAGTTATGTCAAAATGGAGAAAAACCTTTTTCAATAGAACCTTTAAAATAAAATAAGATGTATTTATCAGTAAAAGAAGTAAAGCCTCAGAATAATTATACACTCCTTTTAACATTTGAAAATGGTGAGAAAAGAAAATTTGACATGAAACCGTATCTTAATACTGGTATTTTCAAAGAATTGAAAGATATTAAACTTTTTAATTCAGTTAAAGTATCCTTTGATTCAATTGAATGGGCAAATGAAGCTGATATTGATCCTGAAATTCTATACAAATATAGCTTGAGCATTTAAAACCTTTTTTTTTCTAACATCAAAACTTTATAAGAATTAAACATAATAATAATCAAAATCATAAACTTTATTACTTTGTAAACGAAATATTTTAAAAAGGCATTATAATTGATATAAAATATAGAAAAAAAATAAACATGAAAAATACACTTTTGTTTACTTGCTTGATAACAGTATTTATACTACTTGCTTCATTTTCGCCAAAGGCTATTTGCCAGAAAGAGTTTATACACAGTAATGATACAGTTGTTGGTATTGAAATAGGAAATCTGGCACCAGATATAGCTATAGAAAATCCTGATGGACAGATTATAAAGCTTTCTTCTTTGAGAGGAAAAATTGTTTTGATAGATTTCTGGGCATCGTGGT
Organism: Marinifilum sp.; assembly: GCA_020718065.1. GTDB lineage: Bacteria > Bacteroidota > Bacteroidia > Bacteroidales > CG2-30-32-10 > CG2-30-32-10. The sequence goes on from DYDE01000131.1 coordinate 12,144, forward strand.
GTGCTCCTTGTCGTAAAGAAAACCCTGCATTACTTAATGCTTATAACAAATACCAAAACAAAACTTTTTTAGATGGAGCCGAAGGATTTACTGTTTATAGTATTTCTCTTGATAAGAATAAAAAAGCCTGGCTCGAAGCCATTAAAAAGGATGATTTGATATGGGAAAATCATGTGTGTAGTTTTAAGAACTGGAATGATAGTGCTTCTATAAAATATGGAATTGGAGGGACGGGCATTCCGATGAACTGGCTTATTGATAAAAATGGTATTATCCTTGAAAAAAACCTGAGAGGAAAGAGATTGGAAGCTGCTTTGAAGAAGATTGTGAAGGATTGAGAATCCAAAAGGAGAGATGGAAAAGATTGATTTGGGGATGAAATCTTTTTAAATCATAATTATCTCTACTAGCTACATAATTCCATATTTATTTTTCTGAATACTAGAGACCGAAGCCAGAATAAGAATCGCCTGAATTAAAGAGATGTTTTTATACTAACAATTCTTTCAAAAAATTTTTATATTTAAAGATTGAAGAAATGATGGATTATTCTTTTGTCTTGGTTATTGATAAAAGAAACATATTAAATTATCTGTAATTATATACAATGCCAAATATATTCATCTTATACCAAGTTGCGTTCTAATATAGAATAATTTATTATCTTTGCTTAA
>DYDE01000132.1 GCA_020718065.1 Marinifilum sp.
AAATACAATGCTTGTTAATGCTTGTATTTTTGCACAATAAGAGCCATTTAATAAAAATAGATACTGATTTTTAATATTTATATTGGGAAATATAAATACTCGTTATTGTAAATCTCTATTAATGAAAATAAAGCAAATAAAAATAACGGTTTAATATTTATAAAACAAGACTTGTAAATATTATTTTTAAATATTTATATGTAGAATGGATAATAGAATTGGTTTGAGATGAGGTAATGTTTTATAGATAGTTGTTGGGGTTGATAGTGTTTGTGAAAAAGATAGAATACTTAAAAGAAAAATGGAGTAATGTTGCAGTATCAATTGAATTGGGGGCTTCTGTTAAATGCAGTCTAATCAATTAGCACTTGGGCTTCTTTTATCTATCTTTGTTGACCATTGTCAATAATTAGTTTTCTTGTTGTCTGTATTCTTTTTAAAAAGCTGTTTCTGGGTTCAAATATCTTAATCCCATTGGAATTACTTTATTAAAATCATTATCATTTGTAGATAAAAGGATATAGTCATTATTAATAGCCGTTGCTGCAATTACAGCATCGGGTAATTTTATATTTGTTGTCTTCTTTATTTTGATTGTTTCTTTTATTATTTCATCATTAATGTAATGAATTTCAGAACCTGCCAAAAACTCTTCTCTAATTTTAATATCATCAGGAATTGGTGGATTCCAAACTAATAATTCAATCTGGGTAATGAATGAAACTTTGCTATCATCATCTACCAAATCATCCATAAATGTTATTGCTTCTGGAGGAAGTGATTCATTCAGATATTTAATAACTGCACATGTATCAATTAAATATTTCTGTCCCATTCGTTACGTAAATCTGAAATTTGATTTTCAATTTCTTTATTGTTTTGTTTTGTTAATTTACCTCTCAAAACAGATAATTTCTTTTTTGGTTTTTCAGAAAATATCATATAGGTCGAGCCACTTGGTGGGCAGAACATAACAGTCTCATTTTCAATACAACAAATAAAGTCATCAAAAGTAAAACCTTTTGATTTTGTTTGCCAACCTGATACTTTATATTCAGCTTGAGGTTCATTTACTACTGTTATCATTGCTTTCTCCTTTCGTTTCAATAAATTTGTACTTGCTTAATTTGATAATAATGCAGAAAAGAATAACTACATGCTCAAAAGAATATTCAAAAATATCCATCAAGCTATGAGCGACTGCATTTCTTAGATTTAACCCTGCTTTTTCTGCTAAAACATATTTGATTAATATTCTATCTTCCTCATCAAAATTCGTTTTCTGTTGAGGTTTTAAAAGTGGTTCATGAGCGATATCCGCCAATAAATCGTCAAGCAGTTTTTCCATCATTATCTCATGTGTTCCTTTGGGTCTTTTTTTAAATGTTGCTATACCAATTTTTTCACAGAAATAACGTAAAAGCCCCTCAATTTTTATAGTTAAACTATCTGTTATGGTCACAAATTCGCATTGATAATTATTATTAGCAAAGAATTTATCGAGTTCTTTAAAAACTCTTTTAAGCCCTGGTTTCAATGTATCAATTGGTTTAACATCTACTGACTGACCATGATAATTTCTAACAATAACATCATTAAACCATGTGCCCTCTAAATATGAAATTACGGATCCAAAATTTAACTTCTTAGCTTTATAGGCTTCAATAAAAAACCTATGCATCGTTTGGGTGCCAATTTGAAAATTAAATGTATATGAGTTCCAAAAATTGAATTTTTCTTTTTCTTCATCAGTGTAAAATACATCAACCGTATTACCAAATTTATCCATTATTGAAGTGGGGATTCTTGACATTAAAACTGATTGTTGGCTTAACTCGATTGAGCGGTCTTTTATATTTTGAATTGTATCGTACCAAGGCGATGTGATAAAATGATGAATGATACCTCTTTCGTCGTTATCGGCAATAGCCCTTAAAATACGTTCATTCATTTTATCAATCTGGTCCTTTGGGAGTTCCTGCCTAATTTCGGACAAACGAAACTTTCCTCTTAAATCCGAATAATATTTTTCTAACCTACTAATGTCATCTGAAAATTTAATCTGTTGATAAATACGAAGTGCGTTTTCTGCAAAACCTACACATGCAAGATTCGCTTTGCTTTCTGCATCAGTTGCAAGTTTTTCATACAATTTTGCTTTATATTTTAATAAATCTGTAACCAGTTTATTCCTTTTTTGTTCAATTGCAATATTACGGTCTATGGCATACATTGCACCCCAAATATATGTCTTTTCAAGTTCCTTAGCACCCTCCAAGTTTTTATCAACGACTTTCTGAAAGTCAATAAGTTTATTTGATTTGCCATAATAATCGGAAAGCAAGCCTGATAGGTCTAGCAATATGCGTAAAGTGCCATCTTTTGTAATATCCCAATCCTGATGTGTTTTAAAGATGTAATGAATTAGATCAGTAAGTTCGGGTTCAAGATTAGATTTTTCTGCTACTCCGAATGCCATTCGTAGCGATTGAAAAAAATGTAAAACATAATAATTTTTTTCACCACCTTTATCTGCTTTATTGTGATAATTTTTGCTAAGTAGAAATAACTCATTACAAAGCTGTTGTTTAAAATCATTATGCTTTGATGTGGTTGTTTTCTCACCAAAATATACCATTAATCCGTATTCTGTTTTTGCATACAGGTTTTTACATTCGTTGTAACGTTTTTCAAAGTATTCAAAATCTTGTTTGGTATATTTAGTTACATCGGGCCAGTAAAGTGGTATTTGGCTCCCATCCTCTAATGTTTGAGTGCCACTCATTTGACAACTTAATCCATTAATAATTCCTTTTTCATTATCAGGTCTTTTATCAAAAGATTTTTGCACTGAAAAAACCTGTCTATCAAGATCTGCAATTACTGCAATATCATCTTTACCCTCTTCAATAAGCTGTTTGTAAACTTGTTGAAATTCAGAATTAATAACATGTACATCCTCACAATCATAAGAACTTTCATCTATCTTTGTTAAATATTGTTCAAGTGCATTCATGTTCCTTTTCTTAGTATGCTTCTAATTCTTCACCTTTTTATTTGGTGCTATAAATCCCTTAATATTGTCTTTTAAGGAATGTCTTCCAATATTCTTTATTGTTATAAATTCTTTTTCATTATTTATTTTATACAAAGGATTACATTTCAAAATATTTGTTACTTCTATCTTTTTATACTTTGTAGTAATTATTTTAAATATATAATAAAATCAAACTTTTGCACTACAATGTTTTTTGTAAATGTATGATAAATATCATGTATTATTTTAAACAAAAGTAAAGAATTAATCTTTAGAAAAGAATTTAACCAAAACATTTTTTTGCTGAATGAAAAATTGTTGTTTTCTTTGTAGTTCAATTTGTTCTTTGATTAATTGATTGTGAATCGGGTTCAATTTTTTGAACTAAAAGGGAACCGTGTGAAAATCACGGACTGACGCGCAACTGTAACTCTGCTCTTATTTGTGTAAGAGAAGTGTTTTTGGTAGATTATACACCACTGACTCGCCTTGAGCGAGATGGGAAGGTAACCAAAAACCAGAGAAGCCAGGAGACCTACCTGATTTATATTGATTGCTTTCGCGAAATGAAGTAAAATCGATTTGAAGAATTTTTATGCTGCCCACCTTCGGGCACCAATCTCTTTCCTCTTATTTGTTTTTTTCTTTTCGTTTGTTAAGTATTAAATTATTCAACAGATTGATAATTATTTATTAACAATTTAAAATCGAAAAAGACAATGACAAAAAAAAATGCGTTCATGTCCAATGGTTTAATTGCAAGCTTCGCGCTAATTATGTCTGCAACAAACATTTTTGGACAAAAACAAGACTCTACAAAGCTTGTAAAATTAAATGAAGTAGTTGTTACGGCAACACGAAGTGAAAAACATCTGGGCGATGTAGGCAGGAGTGTTACAGTTATTAATTCAAACGAAATTAAAAACTCGGGTGTTAGCACTGTTTCGGAACTGCTCAATCAGGAAGAAGGTATCTATATTGTAGGTGCACAACAAAACCCAGGTAGTTTAAACAATCTTTATACCAGAGGTGCAAACAGCAACCATACTGTTGTTCTGGTAGATGGTATCCGTATCACAGACCCTACTTCTGCCAATAATACATTAGACCTATCAGAACTATCATTAGCTAATATTGACCGAATAGAAATTGTTCGTGGCTCTCACAGCACGCTTTATGGCTCTTCTGCAATAGGAGGTGTTGTAAATATTATTACAAATAAGAACAACAATAAGCCAGGTATGCATGTTGATGCAGATGTAAGTGGGGGTGTTTTCAATAAAAATGGTTCAATTGTTTCTGAAAACATGGCATTGAACTATACCCACAAAAGTGGTCTATATGTGAATGCCGAAGTATTCAATTCAATGAGCGAAGGCTTTAACTCAACAATGGATACCATTACCAATCCCAATACTTTTAAATTCTCAGACAGAAGTGATGGATTTACAAAGACCGATTTGATTGGTAAGATTGGTTACAGTACAAAAAAAGTTGATTTGTATATCGGGTACAAGAACATTGCTCAAAAGTTAGATATAGATGATGGTGCTTTTAGGGATGATGATAACTTTACCAGCAATTTTAAAAGAAATCTGTTCACTTATGGGGCTACTTTTAATATTAATGATAAGTTTTCTCTTCGTGTTTTAGGTGGTATGAGCGATATGGTTAATAAACTGGTTAACGATTCATCCATAGTGGATTATAACAATAACACCAATCATACCTATTTGAGAAATAAATATGTAGGAAGCAACAACAACAATGAATTTCAGGCAAATTATAAGATCAAAGGATTGCAATTGATTGCAGGAGCTTCTCAGGATATAGAAACGATGTCGGTTAATTCTTATTATTATTCAAATTCATATGGTGTTTATGTTTCTGAATCAGATCTTGATTCTTTAAATATTCATTCAACCACTACCAATGGATTTTTGCATGCAGATATTAATGGAGAATTGATCAATGAGTCTTTTAAACCATATTCCTTTGGGTTTGGAGTGAGATATGTAAACCATAGTGCATTTGGCACTACTTTAACTTATGAAGTTAATCCTTCTGTTAAAATAAATGAAAATTCATTGCTCTACTTTTCTTATTCAACAGGCTTTAATGCTCCTTCACTTTATCAATTGTACTCACCTGAAAAAGATTTTAGTTCTGGAATAACCAGAGGTAACAAAACACTCGAACCCGAAAAATCGAGTTCCTGGGAAATAGGATTAAAACAAAAAGTGAATGACAACTTATGGTGGAGTGCCTGCTATTTTAATACTGTTGTTGAAAATGTGGTCGATTATGTTTACTTATGGAACAAAGATCAGGAAATTGATTCATTAAGTTATATGGACTATAGAGGTGATACATATATCAATCTTGGAACACAAACCAACAGAGGAGTGGAGTTTTCAGTTCAATCAAAAATATCGGACAAGCTTATTGTTTCAGGAAATTTTAGTTTGGTAAATGGTAAATTAGATTATAAACCAGAAGGTATTGACACCACACACACACATGGAAATCATATTCAATTATTCAACAATGGCGAATTCATTTCAAAAGATGTAGAAAGTATAGGACTGGTTCGCAGACCAAATACAGCAAATATCAGCCTGACCTATATGCCGGTTAAAAAACTTGCTTTGAGAATTGATGTTAAATATGTGGGAACTAAAAATGACATCTTTTATAATTCATCACTTGGACCATATGGTGCTTTGGGTACAATAGGTGTTGAAGATTATACTTTGTTGGACTTCTCTGCAAAATATCAAATCATAAAAGGTCTTTCTGCAATGTTTCGTATAGAAAATATCTTTGATACAAAATATTATGAAATCAGAGGATATGCAACCAGAGGCAGAGGATTTTATGGAGGTTTGAGATATTCCATTTAATAATTCAATTATAGTAAGCAAAAAGCATAGTTTAAATAATTAATAAAAAAAAATGAATTATAGATTCTTCGCTTCGTTTCACTTCGCTCTGAATAACTTGTCAGCAGAGCGGAGCGAAGAATCTTAAAAGATTTAAATAGGTGATAATTAATTAACAATTCAATTAAAAATATATACATGAAAACAAAGATCAATCCCCGTTTTGCAATAATAATATTGATTATTATTGGAGCAGCAAGTACAAGGTTTTTTAATTTTTCAGGTACAAACATCAATTTCAATTTTACTCCTATAGGAGCCATTGCATTGTTTGGTGGTGCTTATTTTACAAAAAGCTGGAAAGCATATCTTATTCCGCTTATTATCTTATTTGTATCGGATATACTTATCAATACCCTTATTTTTAAAAGCACATTTGGAATAATGTACCAGGGTTGGTATTGGGTATATGCTTCCTTTTTAGGTATTGTAGTATTGGGAAAAACAATCTTAAAAAAGATCAGTGTTATTAATGTGGTTTTGGCTGGAATAGTGGCCTCATTGGCACATTGGTTGCTGTCTGATTTTGGTGTTTGGATTGGCGGAGGCTTGGATATAACCACAGGTTTGCCCTATACAAAAGACTTTTTTGGTTTAATGAAATGTTATATGCTGGCTTTGCCTTTTCTGAAAAACTTTTTCCTAGGAACTTTAATATACAGTACGATCATGTTTGGTATATTTGAGTTAGCACAAAGACGCTTTACAGTTCTTTCTATTAAAAAATCAAACATATGATCTGCCTGATAACAGGAGGTGAACGTTCAGGGAAAAGTACCTATGCTCAGAAGCTTGCTTTTGAACATAACGAAAACCCAACCTATCTTGCTACCGCAAGAAAATGGGATGGTGCATTCGCAGAACGTATTCAAAAACATCAATCGCAAAGAGGAGTTCAATGGAACAATATAGAAGAAGAAAAATATATTGGCAGTCTTGATCTCTCAAACAAGGTAGTGGTTATTGATTGTGTTACATTATGGCTTACCAACTTTTATACCGACGCTGAAGCCAATATTGAAGCATCATTAGCACAGGCAAAAACTGAGTTTGATAAGTTTCTTAATATGAAAGGAACTTTTATTTTTGTTACAAATGAAATAGGAATGGGTGTTCATGCCGATACTGATATAGGACGAAAGTTTGTTGAATTGCAGGGATGGATGAATCAGTACATTGCTAAAAATGCACATAAAGTTGTATTAATGGTTTCGGGGATTCCTGTAGTTATCAAAAATGATACAAATGAAGTCTAAGGCTATTTTTTGTTGGAGTGGAGGGAAAGATTCTGCATACTGTTTGCACAAAGTATTGCAGGAACAGAATTATGAAGTATGCTATCTGCTTACAACAATAAATGAAACTCATAAACGCATTTCTATGCATGGTGTTAAAGAAGAACTGCTTGACAAGCAAGCACAAGAAATTGGAATTAGCTTGATTAAGGTAGTTGTATCGGAGGGAACCAATGCAGAATATGAAAAGAAAATGGAAACTGTTTTGCTAAATGCAAAGACTGAAGGCATTAAACATGTGATATACGGGGATATTTTTCTGGATGATTTAAAAGCATACAGAGAAAAGAACCTCGAAAAAGTTCAAATGCAGTGCGTTTTCCCTTTGTGGAAAACAGATACTAAATGGCTTGTAAATGATTTTGTTGACAAAGGCTTTAAAACAATTGTATGTTGTGTGAGTGATGGCTTTCTTGGCGAAAACTGGGTTGGACGAGTGATAGATAAATCCTTTATTAATGAGTTGCCCAAGGAAGTAGATCCTTGTGGTGAAAATGGAGAGTTTCATACCTTTTGCTTCGAAGGTCCGTTGTTTAAAAATAAAATACAATTTAGAAAAGGGAAAAAAGTTTATAAACCTATCGAAACAAATATAGATCACGAATTTAATACTCCTGAAAATAACACAAAAGGCTTATGGTATTGCGATTTAATTCCTTAAAAAACAAAATTTTATGCTCTTGGAGTGGAGGTAAGGATAGCTGTTATGCCTTGATAAAGGCTATACAATTGGGATACGAACCAAAAGTATTGTTAAATATGATGAACGAAAACGGAGAAATCTCACGTTCACATGGTTTAACTTTAGCTATTTTAAAACAACAGGCAATTCAAATGAAACTACCATTGATTGCTATTCCAACTACCTGGAATGACTATGAAAGTAACTTTATTGATGCTTTAAAAAATATAAAAGAAAAATATAATATTGACTGTGCTGTTTTTGGAGACATAGACCTTCAACCTCATCGCGATTGGGAAGAAAAGGTATGCAAAGAAGCTAATATTAAAGCTTTATTGCCTCTCTGGAAACAAAACAGAAAAGAATTGATACTTGAAATGTTTGATAGTAATATTGAAAGTATGATCGTTTCATGCAATACAACGATGGGTGAAAAATATCTGGGGAAGATACTTACAAAACCCTTGGTAGAAGAGTTAGAAGATATGGGCATTGATGCTTGTGGTGAGAATGGAGAATTTCATACAGTGGTAGTTAATTGTCCGCTTTTCGAAAAGGAGATTACTTTGCCAACTTTCGAATTACAAACTATAAATGATTATTGTTTTATTAACTGGAAAAATTAAAAATATGATACAAATAAACAAAGAGATTGAAGGTATTGAACAAGATTTACAAAGAAAGATTGATTTAAAAACAAAACCGCTTGGTTCTTTAGGAAGTCTCGAAACTATTGCATTAAAGATTGGCAAGATTCAAAAAACACTTACTCCCAGCTTATCCAGACCAACAATAATTGTATTTGCCGGAGATCATGGATTAACAGAAGAAGGAGTGAGTCCTTTTCCAAAAGAAGTTACTTACCAGATGGTAATGAATTTTATCAATGGAGGAGCAGCCATCAATGTATTCTGTCGTCAAAATAATATTGAGTTAAAAGTGGTTGATGCGGGTGTCGATTTTGATTTTCCAATGGAACTGGATCTGATACATGCTAAAATAGCTTATGGTACCAAAAACATTATAAAAGAACCAGCCATGACCACTGATATTTGTAATCGGGCAATGGATAAAGGAAGACAAATCGTTAAAGATCAATTCGAAAAGGGATGCAATATAATTGGTTTTGGAGAAATGGGAATAGGAAATACTTCTTCCGCTGCATTGTTGATGAATAAATTTACCGGTATCCCTATAGAAGAATGTACCGGAAGAGGAACCGGACATGATAATGAAGGTTTAAAAAAGAAAATAGAGATTTTAAAGATTGCATCTGAAAAATATAAAGTTACTGAACCAACAGAAGTTCTTGCAACTTATGGAGGCTTGGAAATTGCAATGATGTGTGGAGCATATCTCGAAGCCAGGAAAAATGGAATGATCATTTTAATTGACGGTTTTATTTCTACTTCTGCATTGCTTTCTGCATTCAGCATTGATAGTTCTGTTCTTGATAATTCAATATTTTGTCATGTGTCAGAAGAGTCAGGTCATAAACTAATGCTTGATTATTTAAAAGCAAAACCATTATTGAATATTGGAATGAGGCTAGGTGAAGGAACTGGAGCAGCAGTTGCCTATCCTATTGTTAAGGCAGCAGTGAGTTTTTTGAATGAAATGGCAAGTTTTGAGGATGCCAAAGTGTCAAATAAGGAGTAAATTTATCTTAATTATTAATAGCCCCTACTTTTAAGTCGGGGTCAAAAAACAAAGTACAATAATGGCTTTAGCTCAAATATTGATATGCTAAGAAAACGAATTTAAACAATCTCTAATGAAAGACCTAACCAAAGGAAATGTTTTCAAACTAATATTTCTGTTTACATTGCCCATTTTATTGGGAAGTGTCATACAACAAATTACCACCTTTGTTGACAGTATTATTATTGGAAAGAGTATTGGAAAAGAAGCATTGGCTGCAACAGGTGAAGTTTTTCCATTCATTTTTATTATGGTTTCGCTGGTTACAGGAATATCTTATGGGGCAAATATATTGCTGTCTCAATATTATGGTGCAAACAATGAGAAAACAGTTTCTAAAATCATACAAACGAATATGGTTTTCTTGTTTATTTCATCATTACTTATAACATTCTTAGGTATTCTGCTTTGCCCAATTGTTTTTGAGATGATGAATGTTCCAAAAGATGTGATGCCCTACGCCATTATATACACACGTATATATTTTTCAGGAATCATGTTCATGCTTTTTACCAATACTATTCAGTCAATGATTCGCTCAATGGGTGATTCCAAAACCCCTTTTTATTTTGTTGTTGCTTCAAATTTGTTGAATATTCTCTTGGATTTCATTTTAGTTTATTGGTTGAAGTTAGGTATTTATGGTATTTCTCTGGCCGTTGTGCTTTCTTATTTTATGGTGTTTTTAGGTTTGATGTATTACTTTTTTAAATACCAGAAACACATTAAAATTTCTCTATTTAATATGAGGTTTGATAAACATCTTTTTTATCAGGCTTTTAAAATAGGTTTACCAATAGGGCTTCAAACGCTGGTTCTTTCACTTGCAATGAATTTTGTTTTTTCTATTGCCAATAATTATGGCACCAATGCTGTTGCCGCTTATATTTCTGGAGGCAGAATTGATGCTATTATGTTTATGTTTGCAATGGATATTTCCATGGCATTCTCTGCTTTCGTTGGACAAAACATTGGCGCAAAACGCTATGACCGTTTGAAAAAAGGTATCTTTGCTGCAATTGTTATTTGTTCAGTCCCGGTTTTGATTTTAACTGGAGCTTCCATATTTGCAGGTAGCAGTCTTATCGGAATATTTACAAACGATTTAGAAGTTATTGCTCTTGGAAAAAGATACCTGCTCATTGTTGGTTCTTTTTATTTGATCTGTAGCACAACTTATATTTTTGGAAGTGTATTTAATGGAGCAGGAAGAACAATACTGACACTGATTTCAACTATTATCGGCTGGTGGATGATTCGTATCCCAATTTCTTATTATTTAGGAAAAGCCATTGGTGTTGAGGGTATTTGGTGGGGTGTTTCTGCTCAATGGGTTGCTGAGTTTGTGTTTATTCTTACTTTGTTTTATATTGGAAAATGGAAAACCAAGATCTCTTTAAAAAATATTTAACTTAGCACTGGAAATAATCTAATTCTAACACCTGCTTTTCAAAAAATGTTCTTAAAGAATTTTAAAATATTTCTTACTGCATTAATGTTCTACACGAGAATTCCGTGTGGAAAAAATTTAGCATTCAGCAATGAATATATGAATAAATCTTCCAGGTACTTTCCTCTGATTGGATGGATAGTTGGAGGTTTTTCTTATGTCCTCCTATACTGTTCACTATTTGTATTTTCCACTGAAATAGCAGTTATCATTTCAATGATAGCCGGAATACTATTAACAGGAGCTTTTCACGAAGATGGTTTTGCTGATGTTTGTGATGGTTTTGGAGGAGGATGGAACAAACAAAAGATACTTGAAATAATGAAAGATAGCCGTATCGGTGCATATGGTGTAATTGGATTGGTATTATTGATGTTGATGAAGTTCTTTCTTTTAGAAAATATTATTTCTGTTGAATTATCTTTTATCGAAGTATTATTAATTTTTGTTTCAGCACATTCCATTAGTCGTTTGGCTGCAATTTCAATAGTATTTACTGATAATTATGTAAGGGAAGACAAAGAAAGCAAATCGAAACCTATTGCACAGAATTTCACCTGGAAAGAAGTTTTCGGTTCATTTTTCTTTGGCTTACTTCCACTCATTTTTTTATCCTTATATCAATTTCAATTTGTTATCGTCCTGATTCCAATAATAATTGTAAGATTTCTTATGGCAGCCTATTTCAAAAAATGGATTAGTGGCTATACCGGAGATTGTTTAGGGGCTACCCAACAGCTATGTGAAATTGTTTTTTATTTATCAGTAATTGCAATATGGAAGTTTATTTAATCCGCCATACCGAAACCATTGCTGATAAAGATGTTTGTTATGGTCAGTCAGATTTGTTGCTAAAAGAGCCATACTTAACAGCGTTCGAAAATATATCCAAACAAATAAATGCAAAACAAGCTATTATCTATTCAAGCCCTTTAAAAAGATGTAGTTTGTTGGCAGCATATCTCCAATCAAATAACCCGGACAATTATAACATAAAGATGGATGACAGACTGAAAGAATTAAACTTTGGCAAGTGGGAATTGAAAAAATGGAACGAAATAGAACCTCAACAACTGAACAATTGGATGAACGATTTTGTGAATAATAAAACAGAAGCAGGAGAGTCTTTTAAACAACTGCATCTACGCGTAAATGATTTTATTGAAACCACATTGCTAAAAGATAACAAACAAGCCCCTGCAATTGTTGTAACACATGCAGGAGTTATTCGTTGTTTTTTATGCAGAGAACAGAATATTCCATTGAAAGATGCTTTTAACTTTCAGGTTAATTATGGGAGTGTGAATAAAATTAATTTGAATCATTAACCCATTGTGATTTACTAATTCTTAAATATTCCGAACTTTATTGTTAAAAACATTTTCCAGCTTTTATATTTTTGCAAAAACGCTATTCTATATGAGATGAAATTCATATAGAAGTTCAAAACGCTAAAAAATTTATTTTATTGCATTCCATCAAAAAAAATCTGTAAATCTGCGGCATAATATTTTTTCTCGATTGTTTAGTCAAGCCCTGTAAGGG
>DYDE01000133.1 GCA_020718065.1 Marinifilum sp.
ATTAGTAATTAGCAATTAACAATTAATAGGGGCCTGCCGGGGGTGTGAACCTGGTGGGTCTTTTTTATTTACGATTTATGACGATTTACGATTTTGGATTTACGATTAAACGGTATCAAACTTATACAGACAATCACCCAAACAGAAACTATGCTGGAAATTGTGTAATCCAAACTCCTGATACAGGCTATTGTATTGGAGGAGGTAGGGGGTATTACCAAACCGCCGTAGATTATAGAAGTATAATTGAAATTATAAAAACAGATAAGCAAGGCAATCAGCAGTGGAAAAAAACATATGGTAATCCAATATACAACAATCATGGAGGTTTTATAACGCAGAGTAAAGATACTTGTATTGTTGTCACATATAGTTCAGCATACGAAGCAGGTGAATATGCAAACAGACAGGTTTTTATTGCTAAATTAGGGATAGATGGAAATGAAAAATGGAATAAAAGAATTGGGCTATTCGTACTGGGGAATTATTCATCCTGGATACATACATTAGCAGACGGAAGTTTTGTAATAAGCGGGGGGCATGAAATTAAAGATACACTAGCAAAATGGATAGGTTGGTTATTTAAATTAAATAAAAACGGTGATAGCTTATGGTACAAGGAATATGCAATAATACAAGGCCCACAGGACGCTAATCAACTCTGGCATTTTTCTCCAACACCAGATAAAGGTTTTGCTTGCGCTGGTTATCTTTACCCAAATTCTTCCGGAGGCCCGGATGATATTTGGGTTTTCAAAACGGATAGTATGGGTTGTTTGGTGCCTAATTGCCATGTTGGGATAACAGAGTTTAATCCCAATGCAGGAGCGCAAATGGTAGTTTATCCCAATCCTTTTAAAGAAGCTTTTGCTATAAATTATAATCTTCCAAAGGAGAGTAAAAAGGGGGTATTTAAATTAAGAGATGTATTTGGTAAATTGATTTATAGCACTCCGCTAAGCATGAATGTGAATCAGTTGCAGGTGGTGGCTTCTTCTTTAAAGGCTGGTATGTATGTTGCTACTTTTATTGTGGATGGAACAATGATTTGCAGTCAGAAAATCATTAAAGAATAATTTACCTTTTCTTACATTTTGTAATTTCAGAAAAATAAATTTATTACTAAAAGAGGCTGTCTGGAAAGACAGCCTCTTTTGCAATTATTTTGTTTTCTTTTTATTTTAAACCAAGTGTTTCTTTTCCCTGATCGAAAACAACATCCTTTGGAATATTGGCTGTTTGAAGCATATCCAGATCTTTTTGTAGTTGCTCTTTAATAATTGCATTGGCTTCCAGAAACTTTTTAGCACCATCGTAATCAGCATCACCTTGAAAAATCAATATTTTTGCACCCCAAGCATTAACAGCTTCTTTAATTTTATCCAGGTTAACTTTGTAAGTTCCTTCTGTGCTTCGAGTAAATACACCCATAGATTCAAAGAAATTGAAACACATCATATTTGCTTTGCCATGCGAGCTTGCTGCTCCAAAACGTACAGAACGGAATATACCTGCCATAAAAGTAACATAACAATCATCAATAGTCAGATCTTTTATTTCTCCTTTTTCTATAAGTTTGGTTGCCATAAACAAACCAAGGATGTCGGCTTTTGCTTCCTCGAAAGCTGAATAAATCTCCTTTAATCCTTCTTTGGTTGTTCCCTTACCATTGATGGTGTTTTTAATTCCCAAACCATGGGCTACTTCGTGAAACATTACATTATTGAAGAAAGCATCGAATTTCACCATTTTCAATTGCGACTGATCAATAAGTTTTGATGCAATTGGCATCATGATGTTATCAAATTTAGCTTTCATTGCATTCTTTAATTGCAGCCTGCGAGAACCTTTTTTTAATTGAACCTGCTCATCATTTGGCAAATTGATTGCAATTGTTTTACTACCGGCATTACAATCACCTGCATAATAAATAGCGTCATACACTCCAAGATCGGAAGAGGTACCAGGTTTTTCATTCTTATATTTCTGATCAACCGGAAGTTGTTTTTGCAATTCGGGCAACATAGCTGTATATTTTTCTAACTTCTTGCTCCATTCTTTGTCTTTAATAAGAACAAATGATTCGAAAGCAGCTTTGTATTCGAACAAGGCATCATCGTAATTTTCGATAGGCCCAACCACAAAATCAATGGTATTGTTTTTCATTTCCATCCAGGCAAAATCGCTGGGTTGATAATTGTTAGATAACAATGCTTCAGCACGAAGTGTTAAGTATTTTTTCAAACCTGCATCTTCTGCTAATTCTGCTGCTTTTTTTAATAATTCTGCTGCCTTAGTAAGCTGTTCTTTGTATTCTTCGCTATACCAAATTACTTTTAAAGATTTATCAGCATTGCGACGAATTACAGTATATAAACTTGTTTTGTCTTTGTTGTCGAATTTCTCAAATTCTTCTTTGGTCAAATCCTGAGGATAATAGTTTGCGCCCAAAGGTTTTTCGCCAAATGTAGAAATAAATGGTTTGTTGCCATTAAGATGTTCCCAAGGACCATAGTTTATAATTGCAAACTTTTTTTCGTTTTCGTTTTGAATTCCATCTAAAAATGATTTTTTATCCCCATAGGTTTGCATCCAAAAAAGATCATCCATAATTTGAGCAATATCAATAAGAATAGGAAGCATTTGTTTTTCTTTTTCGGTGAGTTTGCTTAGGTCGGTAGTTAATTTTACTGTAACAAAACCATTTAGTTTGCTCATCATTATTGAATCTGCTTTTTTAATTGAATCATTTTGTGTGGTGTTCTTTTTATTGCCAGACCCACAACTGAACAACATGGCGCAACATAAAATGACTGCCATAACTGATAAAGTATTTCTAATCATAATTTTATTATTTTGAATTGGTTAATTGATTTTTGCACAAAGTTATATATTAATAATACATGTATTAAAGTTTTTTTGTTTCCCAATAAATAAAATCTATTCAGTAATAGTGTAGATTTTCAATAGGTTTTCTTAAAAAGAAATTTCAATAATTATTTTTAAGCTTATTATTTTACTTTATTCACATTGATTACAAAACTTAGCCTGCTGGATTTCAAACCATTTAAGCTTTTTGAAATTATTATTGCTATTTCCTAGTAATATTGCTATTTATTTTTGTGTATAGAATAAAAATAATTATAAACTTAAGTTCAAATTCAGATGAAAAAAACATTATTTGTTTTTGCAATGTTTGTAGCATTAATGATAAGTAGTTCATTAAAAGCTCAAACTATTTTAGATTTCACATTAGTAAATAACACCGGTGAAGATCTTTATGGGGTGTATGTTTCAGAAACAGTGAACGAATCATGGGGAAGTGATATAATTCCTACTGATATTTTAAAACAGGTTTCGAAGTGGAAGTTAAATTTAATGATGATGGTGAAGCAACTTGCAAATGGGACATTAAATTAACCAAAGATGCTTCTGAAGAAACTTCAGTTTTAATTGAAGATGTTAATCTTTGTGGTATTACAAAGTTAACACTTAACAAAAATGATGGCAAATATACTTATTTAGCTGAATAACACATTTTTTTTAATTTATTTTGAGCCTGTTTAGTTTGCACTAAACAGGTTTTTGTTTTATATGAGACACCTATATAGTACTTATTCTTTTCAAAAAACCAGTCAAAATATTTAACTCAGCACCGAATTTTTAACACTCAGCAAAAAACATTTTAACACATTAATAAAGAATCACATTTTTGCATCAAAATCATAAATCAAATAAAGAAATGAAAAAATTAATTAGTCAATTGGGTTTATTGTTGTTGATACTGGTATGTTCTGCTAAAATAATGGCAGCAGATTTACCTTCAACTAATGATAACAAATTTACAGTAAGCGGATACATTAAAGACAAGAATTCTGGTGAAACACTCATTGGTGCCAATGTTTATGTTAAAGAACTGAAAACAGGTGCTGCAGCAAATCTTTATGGTTTCTATTCGCTTAGTATGCCTCAGGGAACCTATACCCTTATATATTCTTATATAGGTTATGAGCAAGTTGTAAAAGAAATTTCTTTAACCGAAAACAAAACCATAAATATTGAATTGACCTCTACTCAAAACACATTTAAAGAAGTAGAAATTGTTGGTAAAAAAGAAAACGACAATATTACCAATACCGAAATGAGCGTATTTAAACTTGACAATAAGGTTATCAGTAAAATACCCGTTCTTTTAGGTGAATCTGATTTGGTAAAAGCAATACAATTATTGCCAGGAGTACAGTCATCATGCGAAGGGTCATCCGGATTTAACGTTCGTGGTGGTTCAGCAGATCAGAATTTGATATTGCTTGATGAAGCAACTGTATATAATGCTTCACACTTAATGGGTTTTTTCTCTGTTTTTAATTCGGATGCTATAAAAGATGTGAAGTTGTACAAGGGAGATATTCCTCCGAGTTTTGGGGGCAGGCTTTCTTCTTTGCTTGATGTAAGAATGAAAGATGGAAATAATAAAAAATACAATGCTTCTGGTGGCATTGGTCTTATTGCAAGTCGTCTTACATTGGAAGGGCCCATAGTAAAAGATAAAAGCTCTTTTATGCTTTCGGGCAGAAGAACCTATTTCGATTTATTTCTTCCTCTCTTTAAGAAAAAAGATAGTTTGATGAGCGAGAGCAGGCTTTATTTTTATGACCTTAACCTGAAAGTAAATTACGATATCAATAAGAATAACAGGGTATTTATATCCAGTTACTTTGGCAGGGATATGTTCAGGTTTTCCGATCAATTTAATTTTACCTGGGGAAACAACACAGAAACCATCAGGTGGAACCACCTCTTTGGAACAAAACTGTTTTCTAATTTAACCTTACTTTATTCAGATTATACTTATGAATTAGGAACGAGCAGCGGAACACCCCGCTTTAAATGGAATTCGAATATGAAAGATGTAAGTATGAAATACGATTTCAATTATTATCTGAATACCAACAACACTTTAAAATATGGAGCTACTGGAACAATTCACTATTTTAATCCAGGTGTTTTTTCCATAAAAGAAAGTAAAGTTGAGTATAAACTCCCAAAAACGGATGCATTGGAATATGCTTTTTACTTAAGCAACGAGCAAAAAATAGGAGCATTGTTAACCATTGATTATGGCTTAAGATATTCTATCTTTCAAAATATGGGAAAAGCAACTATTAATAATTATGATAATAATCATGTATATATTGATTCAACAGTATATGCAAAGGGAGATATTTTTAAAACTTTTGGTGGTTTTGAACCCAGATTAAGTGGAAGTTATATTCTAAATGAAGTATCTTCAATAAAAGGTGCCTACAACAAAACAAGACAGTATGTGCAATTGGCATCAAATTCAACAGGTGGCAGTCCACTGGATGTTTGGTTCCCTTCTTCGCCCAATGTGAAACCACAAATATCCGATCAGTTTAATTTAGGTTATTTTAGAAATTTCAAAAAGAATGCTTACGAAACTTCCATTGAAGCATATTACAAAAAAATGAAAAACCAGGTAGATTTTAAAGATTTTAGCAATCTCTTGCTAAACGATAAAATGGATGGTGATCTTCGTTTTGGAAGTGCCTGGTCGTATGGTACTGAAATTATGATAAAGAAGAATACCGGCAAATTAACAGGATGGGTTAGTTACACCTTGTCTCGTGCAGAAAAGAAAATAAACGGTATCAATGATAATAAAAAATATCTGGCCAATTACGACCATACTCACAACGTCTCCATAGTGTTAACCTATGCCATTGGAAAAAGAGTTGATGTGTCTGCAAATTGGGTTTACATAACCGGAGCACCTACTACATTACCAACAGGTAGATTCTATTATGGAAACACAATTATACCTGTTTATTCTGATAAAAATTCAGCAAGAATGCCCGATTATCACAGACTCGATTTGTCGATAACATTAAGGGGAAAAGAAAAACCAGGACAAAAGTTTTATGGTGAATGGAATTTGTCTGTTTTTAATGTTTATAATCGCAAAAATGCTTATTCAGTTTTCTTCGAACAGGATAAAAACAATTCACAACAAATGCAGGCATACAAAATGAGCATGTTCCCCATAGTTCCTTCAGTTACCTATAATTTTCATTTTTAAAATTTTTAATACAACTATATTATGAAAAAAGTAAAATATATAACAATTGTAATTATTTCAATGTTTATTGCCGCAAGTTGTAAGGAAAAAATAGACATAAACCTCAACAATGAAGAATTTTCGCGGTTGGTAGTGGAAGGAACCATTACCGATGAAAATATTCAACAAACCATAATACTCACAAAAACGTCTGATTACAGCAAACCACAACCTCCCATTCCTGCAACAGGAGCTGCTGTGAGTGTAACTGAAGGTTTGAATTCTTATACATTTAATGAGGTTTCTCCGGGAGTATATCGTAGTAACAATACTTTAAAAGGAGAAATTAATAAGACCTATAACTTAAATGTACATTTTGACAGTAAAGATTATACTGCCAGTTCTACCATGCAGCCGCCATTATTAATAGATTCACTGTACTCCATCGCTGCTGAAGAAAACGGATATTATGAACTTTATGTTAACACACAGGAATCTTCAGTTCCTAAACAGTTTTATATGATAAAAACCATTAAAAATGGCGTTATTAACGACACCATAAAAAACTGGAGCTATTTCTCCGATGATCTCATCAATGGCATCTATTTGCAGGATTTTTATATTGGTTATGTTAATGCAAAACCCGGTGATACTATTCAATTGAAAACCTTTTCCATTATTAAGGAACAATATGAATATATTAACAATATTTACCAAACCCAAATGGAACCAATACCTTTTCTTGGAAGTAATCCTGCCAACATAAAAGGCAATATTTCGAATGGTGCCATGGGGTTTTTTCAGGTTTCGGCAGTTTCTTTAAAAGAATACATCATTCAATAAATAAATAAAATCATTAAATTATTACTTATTTTTGTTTCAAACTACCATTTGTAAAATATGTTAAAGAGAAAAAGTATTTATATTTTCCTGTTTATATTACAAATGGCAGTTTGTACAAAGTTGTTTGCAATCAACAATCCACCACCTGATACTTTATTTGGGATAAACAGTACTTGCCGAATAGAAAAAATTAATGAAGGTTCTTTTAATGAAGCATATATTCAGAAACTTTTCGCAGATACTACAGGTTGGCTCAAACTTAAAAATCTGGAAATCACAGATTTAAAAGGCAAAAATGAATTTCTTATTAAATCTACCATCCCCAATAAGATTTGGACGGATCCGGCTATTTCGTTGAATGGTTATGCTACCGGATTTGAAATTTACCAAAACTGCAAGAAGATATATGAATTTGGCAATAGTGGAAAGACTTTTAAACCTATTACCTATTATAATATTCATTTTATATCTCTTGACAGCAATTATGCAGGTTCCACCCTGATTATGAGGATTCACATAAAAAGTGTAATGTATGATGTGGCCACCTTTTCATCCATGATGGTTGGCAACAAAGATGACCTGATAAGGTTGGTTTTTGATGACAGAAGCAAAATGCTTAAAGGAGAATTGCTCAACTTTATATTGGGTTTATTTTTGATATTTGCCGGAATTATCACCTGCATTGTTTTTGTTATCAGGCGAAAAAAAGTTGAATTGTTGTTTTTGTATTTCACCCTTTTTACTATTACCGAAGGTTATACTTTGTGTGCAGGACTTCTGTTTCAGATTATCAATATTTCGCCTTTTGCACTTATCATATCAAATGTTATAAGCAGCAACTTAATCCCTATTGGTTTGCTGGGTGTTATAAAAATATTTACCAACAGGCCAAGACGATCATTAATATTTATAATGATTATCTTGCACTTGATCTATACAATAGTAAGCTTTGCTTTGCTTACAAGCTTTTCAATAGAACTGGGTTATTGGATTTTAATAGCAATAGATATTATCGTTTGTATTATTGCATTTATTAAATCAAAAATATTCCGCAGCAAAGAGTTTCGAATACCTTTTATAGCGATCTTAATATTAATAATACTGGTAATATTGGATATGTTTGCGGTGTTTGGCGTTTTTTATTGTGCTGAAAATCTTGCTTCTTATGGAATGATACTAATGGTGTTTGCCTTTGGTTATTTTATTGAAAGAAAATATTCGCAGGCACAGCAAAAGATATATAATTATGAAACAGAACTTGCATTGGCTAAGAACAAATTGCTTTCTCTGGAGAATGAAAATATTCTTTCGCAATATGAAGCACTGAAAAACCAAGTTAATCCACACTTTCTTTTTAACAGTTTAAATACATTGGCTTCTCTCATTCGTTTTGAACCAAACAATGCACTTAAGTTTATTGAAGAATTTTCTGATATTTACCGCTATGTGCTGGATGTAAAAGACAAAATACTGGTTACTGTGAAAGATGAACTCGACTTTATGCAATCTTATACTTATTTGCAAAAGTTGCGACACAACCAAAATCTTGAATTGACTGTAAATATAAATGTGGAATGTCTTCATCAATTTATTATTCCGCTTTCACTTCAATTGCTCGTAGAAAACGCCATTAAACACAACGAAATTTCTGATACTTATCCTTTAACAATTGAAATTAATTGCGAAAACGATTGGATCATTGTTAAAAACAACATCAACAAAATAGACAGCCATTTGTTATCAAAAAAAGTGGGATTGAAGAATCTGACTGAAAGATACAATCTGATTTGCGATAAAAAACCTACTTTCGTTGTAAACAATAAGGAATATATTGCAAAAATTCCGATAATCAATGAGGAGGAATTATAAATGAACATAATCATTATAGAAGATGAGAAGCTGGCTGCCCAAAACCTGGAACAGCTTTTATTAGATATTGACAAATCTATTTGCATACAAGCTAAAATAAGTACCATTCGCGAAGCTGTCGTTTGGCTAACGCAAAATAAAACCGATCTTATATTCCTTGATATTCAGCTTTCGGATGGTATCAGTTTTAAGATCTTTGAAAAGATTGAAGTAAAAACACCCATTATATTTACAACAGCTTATGACCATTATGCTATTAAAGCTTTTGATGTAAATAGCATTGCCTATCTGCTTAAACCCATTAAAGCCAAAGAGCTTGAAAAAAGCCTGAAAAAGTTCAACGAAATGAGCATATCCGAACAAAACAAGCATGTAGACTATTCGTCCTTATTAAATTTACTTAGCAATAAGCTCCCTGAATACCAAAAACGTTTTATCATCAATGCAGGTCAAAAAATTAAAACAGTGAGTGTTGAAGATATTGCTTATTTTTATGTAATTGAGAAATCGGTTTTCCTATGCACTCATCAGAACGAAAGATATGCTTTGGAATACTCGCTCGATAATCTGGAAGCATTACTAGATCCTACCCTGTTTTTCAGAATAAACAGACAACATATTATTAATATTGCAGCTATTGCAAATATGTATAACCTTTCTAACCGCAGCATTAAAATAGAACTAAAACCACCAACAGAACAAGAAACCATTGTAAGTATTTTGCGATTGAGTGATTTTAAAAAGTGGCTGAATAGGTAAACGAGTGGGCAAGTTAACGGGTTGACAAGTGAGCAAGTTAAGGAGGCAGAAGTAAAAGGTTACTCCTTATAAAAAGGTGGAACCTTTTGTTAACAAATTATTTAAAATTCATGTATGTTTGCAAAAAAATTACTATGAACTGGTTTGATGAATTTCCCTCTGCTGTTACCGTTTGCGACACCAACGGAACAATTATATATATGAACGAAAAATCAAGTAAAACATTTTCGAAAGATGGTGGTAAGAGCCTGATTGGAAAAAGCTTGTATGATTGTCATCCCGAAACAGCAAATGTTAAAATAAAAGAATTGCTGTCAACAGGTAAAAGCAATTCTTATACCATTGAAAAAAATGGCATTAAAAAACTTATTCATCAGTCGCCCTGGTACGAAAATAATGAATTAAAAGGATTGGTAGAAATATCGATCGAAATACCTTTTGATATGAATCATTTTGTAAGAAAATAATTCATTCACCAATATAAAATATTAATTTTAAATAAGTTATTTGCATTTATATTAGCTAATATGCTGTTTTTTTATTATATTTGTAATAATTAATTATAAAAACCAGTATTATGAAAGCATCTCTTTACTTATTAGTAAGCGTTTTTGCATTTTCATTTTTAATATATGGTTGCAAAAGCATTAATTTAATAGAACACAATTCAAGTTTTCAGGGAAAATGGAATGCTGCCAAAACAGACACCTCCTATTACATTGAAATCGATGCACAAAGCAATATCTTTTATCAAATGGTAACCAATGTCTCTACCGAAAGACTGGATGGCACTGCAAAGTTTAGAAACAAAAAGCTTTGTATCGGAATGCATTCTTTTAAAATTAACAAAGAACCTACTATCGATTCACCTAAAGAATTTGTTTTAAACGGAGTTACTTATTCCAAAACAGAATAAAATTTTATAAGTGTCTAAAGTTAGAAGTGTCTACCTCCGGTAGGTAAACCTATAATGCTTAAAGTTGAAAATGTCTTAAGTTATTATTTTGTCAACTGGCTAACCACTACGTACGCACAATAACAACCAAACATGGCAGGCATATAAGAAATGGTTCCCACCATTGATTTCTTATTTAGTTCATTGCTGATCGTTATCTTCGATTCCTTAGAAACAGCTTCAGGCGAATAAACAGCTGTAATTCCCTTGTAAACACCCAGCTTATGCAACCTCTTTCTTATATCATAAGCAAAATCACAATGGTTGGTTTTAGAAATGTCATCTACTTTTATTAAAGCAGGATTGAGTTTGCCACCCGAACCCATAGAACTCACAACTTTTAGTCCTTTCTGAATACAGTGAAACAACAAATAAACCTTAGGCGTAAGTGTATCAATGGCATCAACCACAAAATCGAAAGTAGTTTCGAGCAACAACGGCATATCTTCTCCTTTGTGGTAATTGTCTTTTACTGTTAAGATTAGATCGGGATTAATATCCATTAACTTTTTGGCAATAACCTTTGCCTTGCTCATTCCTTCGGTTTTTTGCAAAGCACCAATTTGCCGGTTTCGGTTGGTGGTATTAAAAACATCGCCATCAACAATGGTCATTGCTCCCACACCTGCCCTGCATATCATTTCGGCTGCAACAGCCCCTACTCCACCCAATCCAACTACCAGAACATATGATTTTTTTAATCTTTCGAGCGAATCTTTACCAATCAAAAGTGCTGTGCGAGAGAGCCAGTCTGTTTCATTCATTTGATGAATTATAAATCTTTAAAGTTGCGATTTTATTTCGAGCAGAAAAGTTTTCAATTTGTCAAGCGATTTTATTATTTCGGTGTTGTCAGTTACATCCTGTGCATTGTCCTTAAGCTTGTCCTTCGCTCCCTGAAGGGTAAACCCTCTTTCTTTAACCAGGTGATAGATGATATGAAAATTATCTACATCCTGTTGTGTAAACTGACGGTCGCCTTTTTTGTTCTTCTGGGGTTTGATGATATCGAACTCTTTTTCCCAAAAACGAATAAGCGATGCATTAACATTAAAAAGTTTGGCTACTTCGCCTATTGAATAATATAATTTTAATGTGTCCTTATTTGTCATTTGCAATCCATTATTAAAAAAGAAGCATACAAAATTACATTAAATTATTTTAAAATGCAGATGGAAAGATAAAAGATAAAAGGAAAAAGGTGAAAGTAAAAAGTCGGAAGACCGAAGACAGAAGTCGGAAGTGCCATCAAGGCACAAAAACACCAAATTTATATGTATTCTTTGTGAACTCCGTGGTTAGAAATAATTACTTATTCTTTTCTTTTACCACATAGGCGCACTAAGGTTTTACAAAGGTGCACTGAGGATAGAAGGCTGATGACGCTGTTTGAACCGATTTTCGCTGATACTTTATGGTAAAATTCTTCTGACCTTTTGGTGCTTTCTTTCGCATTATTGGATAATTCTTTGGCATTTATAAACTTTTCTCAGGCATTATCGAACTTTTCTTTTGTGTTATCGGAATTTTCTTTTGTGTTAATGCAGTTTTCTATGGTGTTATCGGAACTTTCTTTTGCATTTTGAAACTTACTTTTGCATTAATGAAGTTTTCTTTGATAAGTTATAGTTTATTAACAGGGCGTCTAAATAAATTTTTTCAGATTAGTTCTATTATTTTCAGCAATTTTTTATTTACTAAGGTTCTATTTTAGTATAATATGGAAAAAGGTTAGAAATAATATTGGCTATTGTTAGTCCCCTCTCGGGAAAAGAGGAATGGAGGTAGAATATGTTTCTATTGATATTATTCTCCAAGAGGGGGAAATAAAAATGAAACCAAACAAAAGAAATGAAATAGCTCGTCAGGGCTTAAATATCAATAACAAATATTATTCACGTATAAACCTGTAGGCATTTACATACCTAAAATATTCTTAAACAGAACTTTTACTAATAACCATTAACGTATAGTTTTTTTAACCACATAGTTAAATAGTGTTTGCAAGAAAACTCAGTGTCAGATAAGAAAACGTCAAGAATG
>DYDE01000134.1 GCA_020718065.1 Marinifilum sp.
CAAGAATAACGAAATTATTGGCGTTTTCTTGCTGACACTATTTAGAAAATCTAAATAATAATACAACAAAATCAAAATACTAATTGAGGGTATATACATATCAGATAAAATGCTGTATTAATGATAGATAACGAAAACAATTAAATAGAAAATATTAATCATTTATTAGGTTATTTTATTTTTTTTTAATAAATTGGCTTTTATTTTATCTTTAACTTATATAAACATAATTTTTTACCAATATTGCTGAATGCATGTTGTTTTTTAATCAAACATTTAGAAATACAGACAATTTTCTAAAATTTATTAATTCAAAATAAGCTATTATGAATTATCAGAATAAATCAAAAGAAGAGCTTGTAATTGAATTGGATAAAATACAACAAGATTATAATGATTTAATATCAAAATATAATGATGTTTGTACAAAACAGCAACAAGTAGAAGAATTTTTACTTAAAAAGGAAGAGGAATTAAAGATAATTGCAGAAGACATTCCTGATAACATAATACGCTATGATTTAAATTGCAATGCAATCTATATAAACCATAAGCAGGAATCAGAATTATATTTTACTACATCTTTGATTGGGAAAAAACCATTAGAAAATAAAATTGAGGACATTATAGGAATAGATAATTATCAGAAAAAAATTCAAAGAGTTTTAAAGGAAGGAGTTAGAGAAGAAACCGAAATAATTCTTCCTGATTTGAATGGGAATCAACATATTTTTGAGGTTAATATTGTTCCAGAGCAAAATAAAGAAGGCAAAATTATTGGGGCTTTGGCAATTGGCCATGAAATTACAGAGCGGAAGAAGGCTGAAAAAGAAATCTTCAGGATGAATCGTTCTCTTAGAATGCTTAGCGACACCAATCAGGCATTGATTCATATTACGGACGAAAAACAATTATTAAATGAAATATGCAGAATAGCCGTAGAAGTTGGTGGTTATCATATGGCTTGGGTAGGATTTGCTGAATATAATAACACAAAAACTTTACTTCCGGTAGCACATGCAGGTTTCGATTCTGGTTATATTGAATCGGCCAATATAACATGGGCAGATGACGAACATGGACAAGGACCTGGTGGTATTGCTGTCCGAACAGGAAACCCTTGTATTGTAAGAAATATTCCATTGGATCCTTCTTTTGCACCATGGCGTGAAGCAGCTCTTAAAAGGGGGTATAAATCCATTATTGCATTGCCACTAGTATCTGAAAGTCTAACTTATGGCGCAATTGGTATCTATTCAAATGAAATTGATGCTTTCGATGTGAAAGAAGTAGAAATACTGAAAGAACTTGCTGATGATCTTGCATATGGTATAAATTCATTAAGAATAAGAGCAAAACATAATATTGCAGAAGCCGCATTAATTGAAAGTGAGCATAAGTTCCGAAATATTTTTAGCATCATGGAGGAAGCACTTTCATTCAACGAGTTGGTGTTTGATTTAAACAATGAAATTGTTGATTACAAAATATTGGAAGTAAACCCGGCTTTTGAAAAAGATACTGGATTAACGCGGGAACAAGCTATTGGAAGAAATGCAACTGAAATCTTTGGCATTAGCAGTGATTATATTCATTCATTTTGGAAAACGAATCTTAAAAGTAAAACCATTTTAAAAAATGAATTGTATATTGAACATATAAATGCATGGAAGCACATATCAACCTCAATTCCAATTGATAATAAATTTGTGATTTCGTATTTTGACATTACTGAACGTAAGTTAGCAGAACAAGAACTGCAAAAGTCTAAAGAAAAAATAGAAGAAAGTGAAAAGAAATTTAAATTAATTATCCAATCACAATCAGAAGGAATTGGAATTGTGAATCGGGATGAAATTTTTGAATTTGTAAATCTGGCAGCAGAAAAAATATTTGAGACAGAAATTGGTGGACTTATTGGAACTTGTTTATTCGATTTTTTAAATCCTGGAGAAATTGAAAAAATCAGACATCAAACAACTATCAGAAAAGAAGGAAAGACCGATCCTTACGAACTGGAAATAGTTACTAAAAGAGGAAATACTAAGTATATATACGTGAGTGCTACTCCTAGAATTGATGAGAATAATAATTATTTGGGTGCTTATGGTGTTTTTAGAGACATCACCGAACAGAAAAGAAATTCTTCCATAAATGAATCACGTTTACACTTAATGCAATATGCAGTAAATCATTCGTTGGATGAATTGCTTGAAGAAACGCTGAACGAAGCAGAAAAACTTACCGAAAGCCAAATAGGATTCTATCATTTTGTTGATAATAATCAAAAATCGCTTACTCTTCAAAATTGGTCTTCAAAAACAAAAGCAATTTTCTGTAAAGCTGAAGGAAAAGGACTGCATTATGATATTGCAGATGCCGGGGTTTGGGTCGATTGTGTGTTTCAGAAAAGACCTGTTATTCACAATGATTATCAATCACTTTCTTACCGAAAAGGAATGCCTGAAGGACATGCCGAGGTTGTTCGCGAGTTAGTTGTGCCTGTTTTAAGGGGTGATAAAACAAAAGCTATTCTGGGAGTTGGAAACAAGCCAACCAATTATAGCAATAAAGATATAGAAGCAATTTCTCTTCTTGCTGATCTTGTATGGGAAATTGCTGAGCGCAAATTAGTAGAAGAAGCATTAAGTAAAAGTGAGGAGCGTTATCGTTTGATTTTCGAGCATTCACCAATAGGACTTTTATCCTTTGATGAAAAGGGTGTTATTTATGCTTGCAATAACATTTTTGTTAAAATTATAGGGTCTTCAGCAGAAAAACTTATTGGTCTTAATATGCTAAGTCTGCCCGATAAAAATTTAGTTTCAGCTGTTCAGAATGCACTGAACGGGAACATCGGGTTTTATGAGGGTGTCTATTCCTCATATACCGCAAATAAGAATACTCCCGTAAGGTGTCTTTTTGCACCAATGAGCTTTGATGGTATTGGAGCTCATGGGGGTGTCGGAATTATCGAGGATATCACTGTGCGTATGCGTTCTGAGGAATTACTTCGCAAAAGTGAAGAAAAATATCGTCTCATCGCTGAAAACACCGCCGATACAATAGCTATAATGGATTTAAACCTCAAACCCATTTATGTTAGTCCTTCTGTTTATAAAATGCGAGGATTTACTGTTCAAGAAGCAATGGTGCAGTCAATGGATCAAATTTTAACACCAACTTCATTAAAAAAGATAAATACAATTTTTGCTGAGAAGATGTTAATGGAAGCCAATGCTCAATATGAGCCTTTAAAAGTTAATTTGCTTGAACTTGAGGCATATTGCAAAGATGGCTCAATTATTTGGGTTGAACTATCAGCTTCTTTTCTTCGGGATAAAGATTTAAAACCAACAGGTGTACTAACTATAATAAGAAACATTTCCGATCGCAAACAGGCTGAGTTTGATTTGAATAAGGCATCTAAAGAAATACGGGATTTATATAATCATGCACCTTGCGGCTATCATTCGTTGGATAAAGACGGAATATTCGTTCGGATGAACGATACAGAACTTGAATGGCTAGGGTACAACTATGTGGATGTAATTGGTAAAATGAAATTTGTCGATTTACTCACACCAGAGGGTCTAAAAACCTTTGAGGAAAACTTCCCCCGGTTCAAAGCAACAGGAATTGTTCGTGATCTGGAATTTGAATTGATACGTAAAGATAAATCCACATTACATGTTTTGCTAAGTGGAACAGCTATAACAGATGAAAATGGAGTTTTTCTGATGAGCAGGTCTACTGTTTATGACATAACAGATCGAAAACAAACTGAACATAAACTTAAAGAATCTGAAGAACGACTGAGATTGACCTTAGAAGCAACGCAGATTGGAATTTGGGATTGGGATATTAAAAATGATCTGTGGTATGCTTCACCAACATATTATACTATGCTGGGATATGAGCCAAAAATTGGATATGCTGATCGAAATGAGTGGTTAGAAAGATTGCATCCTGACGATCGTGAATATGTAAGTGAAAAAATACAAAATGTTTTGTCCAGAAATTTTAAAGAATATAATTATGAAGTACGAATGCTTCATAAAAATGGTAAATATTACTGGCAATTGGTTACAGGGTTTGGTATAGAAAGAGATAATGAAGGAAAAGTAACGAGAATGTTGGGAACCATGATGGACATTAATTATCGTAAAAAAGCGGAAGAAATATTAAAGGAACAATATTCAACATTGCGTGGCATCATTGACAGCACTGATGCAATGATTTTTTCATTAGATCGACAATATCGATATACAAGTTTCAATTATAAGCATGTTTCTATAATGCAAGAAATTTATAATTCGGATATAAAGATAGGTGATACAATGCTGGCATATATGACCAATATTGAAGATAGAGAAAAGGCCATGCAAAATATTGATAGGGCATTAAAAGGAGAACAATTTATTGAAGAATCATTTTCTGGAGAAGAATTGCTTTCCAGATTGTATTTTCAAGTTTCACATAGTCCTATTAGAACTGAGGATGGTGAAATTATTGGAGTTGCAGTGTTTTCACAAGATATTACAAAAAGAAAACAGATAGAGGATGCATTATCGCATAGTCGGGCCGAACTGAAAGCAATTTATGATTATTCTCCAGTGATAATGTGTGTTGTTGATGAGGATAGAAAAGTACTTTATGCGAATAATGCATTTACCATATTTACTGGTGTTTCTGTGAAAAATTTAATGAAAGGTAAAACTGGTGATATATTAAGTTGTATTTATGCTTTGGAAAATAATTGCGGATGTGGTTTTGGGAAAAACTGCCCTGACTGCCTGCTCAAAAACACCATTGAGGATACATTTATTACAGGAAATGGCCATCAGAATTTTGATTTTCAAATTACTTCTATACATGATGGAATAACACAAGAGTATGTATTACTTGGATCTACAACACTTATCCAAACAGAAAAACAAAACAGACTTTTGCTCTGTTTACATGACATAAGTAAACGAAAACGTGCTGAAAAGGATTTAATTTTAGCAAAAGAAAAAGCTGAGGAAAGTGAGCAAAAATACAGGTTGCTATCAGAAAACATTACCGATGGAATATTTATATGTAAAAATGGCTGCTTCGAATATATTAATGAAGCAATGTATGATATTTTTGGATATGATAAATTTGAATTGGAAGGATTTAAGCTTATACATCTGGCGAAATCAGAATATCATCAGGAATTAGAAACTTTTTTTACTACTAAATATTTTGAAAATCAGTTTAAAAATTTAGAAATAGAATGTATTAAAAAGGATTCATCAACAATTTTTGTTGAAATATTTTTTAATTATGTTGTTAATGAAAATATTGTATATGGTGTTGTACATGATATTACAGAAAAAAAACAAATTCAGAAGAACATTGTTAAAGCTATAATTCAGACAGAAGAAAAAGAAAAAGCATATTTTTCTAAAGAGTTGCATGATGGTATTGGTCCTTTATTATCAACTATAAAACTTTATCTAGAATGGTCGCAGGATCCTGAAAGCAATAAACCTGCTACAGAAATAATTTCAAATGCAGAACAAATACTAGAAGAAGCACTCACAACGGTAAAAGAAATTTCAAATAAATTAAGTCCACATCTTCTCTTATATTATGGTTTAACTTCAGCAATTCAGAGTTTTATAGATAAATTGGAGGAAACATCTAAAATAAAATTTTTATTTCAAAGTAATTTAAGCAGACGAATAGATACAGAAATTGAAGCTGCATTGTATCGTGCCATTATTGAATGTATCAATAATACGGTAAAACATGCTAAAGCAAATAACATATACATTTTACTTAATGATACAGACAAACAGCTTCAGATAAAATATAAAGATGATGGTATAGGATTTGATTTTATAAAGACCCTTTCTTCACAAAAAGGATTAGGTTTATTTAATTTACAAAATCGTATTCAAAATATTGGTGGCAAAATCACCATGTACAGCCAGCCAGGACTGGGTGTTGATTATCAAATTACCATAAATGTTTAAACTCTAACAGCTAAAAAATTAAAATTAATGTTTCCAAAATCAGTTCTATTTATATGAATAAACCAGACATCATAATTGTAGATGACCATGTTATTTTTAGACAGGGACTAATATCATTAATTAGCATCAAGAATATTGCCAATATTGTTGGAGAAGCTTCTAATGGCAAAGAATTTATGGAATTGCTTCCACAATTAAAACCTGATCTGGTATTAATGGACGTAGATATGCCAGTTATGAATGGAATGGAAGCAACACAAAAAGCAATAGAACTAATGCCAGATTTAAAAATAATCGCATTTACCATGTTTGGAGATGAGGAATATTATTATAAAATGGTTGAGTTGGGTGTAAAAGGATTCATACTTAAAACCTGTGGTATTAAAGAACTTGAAAAGGCAATTCAGGATGTAATGATGGGTGAGAACTATTTCTCTAATGAACTCTTAAGGAAAATCATTTATGATTTTGGCAGGAAAAATATCAATAAACGGGCCGATAATTCCATTTTTACGGCTCGAGAAACAGAGGTTCTGCACAATATTTGTCTTGGATTGTCTAATGAAGAAATTGGGCAAAAACTTTTTATCAGTCCGAAGACAGTTAAATGTCACAGATCTAACCTTCTCGAAAAAACTGCTTGTAAAAATACTTCCAGTTTAATTCTTTTCGCTATCAAAAACAAAATAATAGATCTGTAGTATCAATACGTTATTAATATTACTGATACACCATATTTACTTTGTTTTAGTAGATTTAATTTAAATGTTTGATAAAATTTGTCAAAAAACATTTCTAATCCATTGTTAAATACATGTAAGTGGAAAGTCACACTGCATGTTTATGTTATAATAAATATAACATAAACATTTTTAATTACAGAAATCGACGAATCTCTGACTTCTAATGATTTTTTTCTTTTTTAATCAATATTTTTTCTCTTCTCTTAATATGTAAAAATCAAACAAATAGGTGTTCTCTACACCTTTTGGTGGATATTTACTATTCAAAAATATCTAGTATAAATACTTTTTTAAGTATAGAAGATTAGCCTTTTTAGCTCTATAATGACTGCGGTTTTCATGCTAATTTTATAAATCAAAAACATAAGAAAATGGAAAATAAAAAAGTCAATATTCTTTTGGTTGATGACAACCCACATTTCCGCAAAGCTATTAAGGAGTTTCTCGAAAAGAATTCAGATTTTAAAGTTATTGGGGAAGCCAATAATGGAAGAGAAATGCTTGAATTTATCTGTAACGAAAGTCCAGATATCACTATAATGGATGTGTTTATGCCTGTAATGGATGGTGTAGAAGCATCGAAAAAAACACATGAGCAATTTCCAAATAAAAAAATAATTGCACTTACTACCCATGTTGGACCAGTTTATACTCAACTATTAAAAGAAAATGGATTACGGGGGTGTGTATTGAAGGAAAATGTGCATAAAGAAATAGTTCAGGCAATTAATACAGCAATGAATAATGGATATTTCTATGATGGGATGCCAAGCAATATACCTCCAATAATAGATTAGAATTAATTATTTAAAGAAAAATAAACATTTCATGTTTTAATTAATAAAATAAAAAGAATAAATAATTCAACAGATACAAGTAACATTAAGTTTATCTAAATTTAAAAAAATAATTTATAATACTTAGGTTATGACAACAAAAAAAGAATACTCCATGATTATATCTGTAGAAAAAGACAGATCTTTTAAAATTAAACTAATACGTTTTAATTCTAAGTCAAATCAGATATTGTTTGAATTTACCAGTGAAAAGATACCAAATATTGAAGATGTAATAAAACAATATAATTTTTCTTTAAGGAACAAATCATACTATTAATTAAAATATGGAGGAAATTTAATGTTAAATACAAACAAATTGGTAATAAATTCTTATCTCTCATTTAAGCTGGAAGAGGAAATTTATGCAGCAAATGTTAACAAGGTACTTAATATCTTAGAAATGACAAGGATTACAAAAGTACCTAAAACACCACCCTATTTAAAAGGGGTAATAAATCTTCGTGGTACAGTTCTTCCAGTAATTGATACCCGTGTAAAGTTAGATTTAAATGCTACAGAATATACTACAGACACATGCATTCTTGTTTTAGATATAGCGGTTGATAATGAATCACTGCATGTGGGAGCATTAGTGGATGCTGTACAAGAAGTGCTAGAAATTAATGAGAAAGAAATACAACCACCACCCAATATTGGGAACATATTCCGTTCTGAGTTTATCACAGGTATGTTTAAACTCAATGATGAACAGTTTATAATGTTATTGGATTTGGATTGCGTCTTTTCGTCAGACGAGATTCTGGATCTAAAAGAAATGAGTAAAGAAGTGAAAATGGATAAATAATATTATTATTAATTAAATAACAGGAGAAATTACCATGTTTAAAAATATGAAAATCAGAATTAAATTACTGCTAGGATTCTTTGTAGTGGCAATGATAGCCGTTGTTGTTGGTTTTGTAGGCTACAACGGGATGAACTCTAACAGAAAGGCACAAAACAAAATGTCATTAGTTCTTGTACCAAGTGTTCAAAATCTTCAAATTATAAATGAAGCTAAAACAGCAATTAAAGCAAGTGAACTGGGGTTAATAAATCGTAGAATATTTGGCGAGGAAAGAACAACGTTTTATACAGCTATAAATAACGCCTTAAAGAGATCTGATGAAGCAAGGAAAATATATGAATCATTAGAAAAAACGGAACAAGAAAAAATTGAGTGGAGCAATTTTAAAATAATTTGGGAGAAATGGAGAAAAGATAATGAGGAAATAATTAAATATGAAGTAGAAAAGGACAAACTGATGGAAAGGGGTGTAAAAACTGATGATTCGAGAATTGGTAAATTAGATAGTTTGGCATTTAGTGTTTATAATAAAGCTGAAGAATCTTTTTATAAAGTTGAGTCAAGTTTAAATAAAATTATTGAAATTAATACAAACGGAGTAACACTTGCAAGTATTTCTGCTGACAAATCAGCAGAAACAGCAACAAAGATTTTGATGATTTTTATTTTTAATGGTGTAATTGTTGCATTAATTCTTGGTTTTGTGATTGCAAAAAATATACAAAAAATAATAATATCAGTCGTCAATCAGACAAAGAACCTTTCAGATGCAGCTGTTGCTGGCAAACTGGACACACGTGGTGATCCGAATATTATAAACCAGGAATTCCGTCCAATTGTGTTAGGCATTAATGATACTTTGGATGCAGTGATCAAGCCTTTAAATGTAGCAGCAGAATATATTGATAGAATAGCAAAAGGGGATATTCCTCCAAAAATTTTGGATAATTATCAGGGAGATTTTAATGAAATTAAAAATAATCTAAATCAATGTATTGACGCAGTTAATACATTGATTGCAGATGCAAATATGTTATCAGTTGCCGCTGTTGAGGGAAGAATATATACAAGAGCAGATGAAAAGAAACATCAGGGTGATTTCAAAAAAATAATAGAAGGAATTAATGATACTATCAATTCGCTGGTAGGATTGCTTGAAAACATGCCGACTCCATCAATGATTATTAATAAAGAATTTGAAATACTATTTATGAATAAGGCAGGTGCTGTATTAAATAACACCACAGGTGAACAATTGGTTAAAAATAAAACCAAATGTTACGACTTCTTTAAAACTGAAGACTGCAAAACAGCTACATGTGCTTGTGGTCAGGCAATGGCACTTGGAAGTGCTACAGCAAACGAAACAGTTGCTAATCCTGGCACACATAAACTTGATATTAAATATTCAGGTATTCCATTGAAAAATAAGGAAAATATTATTATTGGTGCTTTTGAAATTGTGGTAGATCAAACTACAATAAAACAGGCAGCCAAAATAGCACAAAAAGTTGCTGAATACCAAGAAATTGAAACTAAAAAAGTAACTGAAAATCTTATTAAACTATCTTTAGGAAATACCAATATTAGTGCTTCTAGTGGAGATGCTGATAACGATACTTCGGATACAAAACAAAAGTTTGATATCATTAATCAAGCTTTAAATCAATGTGTAAATGCAATTAACTTATTAGTTGTCGATGCGAAAACGCTTGTTGCTGCTGCTGTAGAGGGAAAGTTAAAAACACGCGCTGATGCAACATTGCATCAGGGAGATTTTAAAGAAGTAATAATTGGGGTAAACAATACACTGGATACTGTTATTGGTCCATTGAATGTGGCTGCTGAATGTATCGACCGTATATCAAAAGGAGATATGCCACCTGTTATAACCGATAATTATAACGGAGATTTTAATACATTAAAAAATAATATGAATTTATTAATTATTGCACTTAATGATATTTCCAATAAAGCAAAATTAGTAGCTAAAGGAGATTTGACAGTAGATTTGAAACTTAGATCTGATAAAGATGACCTCATGCAATCTTTACTTGATATGGTTAAATCAATGGCTGAAGTAATTACTCAGGTGAAAGTAGCAGCAGAAAATATTGCTGATGCCAGCCAGGAAATGAGTTCGACTTCACAACAAGTTTCGCAAGGAGCATCGGAACAGGCTACTGCCGCCGAACAAGTATCGTCGTCTATGGAAGAAATGTCTTCGATTATTCAACAGACTACAGAAAATTCTCAACAAACAGAAAAAATTTCAATTACAGCTGCGCAGGGTATGGAAAAGGTTGCTACAGCAGCTGTAGAGAGTTTAAAATCTGTAAAAGAAATTGCTGAAAAAATAACTATTATTGGGGATATAGCATTTCAGACCAATATATTGGCATTAAATGCTGCAGTTGAAGCTGCTCGTGCTGGTGAGCATGGAAAAGGGTTTGCAGTGGTTGCTGCTGAAGTACGTAAACTTGCAGAGAGAAGTAAAATTGCGGCAGATGAAATTAATATACTTTCGAGAAACAGCGTGGAAACTACGGAAGGATCCAGTAAATTAATGCAAACTATAATTCCTGATGTTGAAAAAACTGCAAAACTTGTTCAGGAAATCACAGCAGCCTGTATTGAACAGAACTCAAGTATAGGTCAAATTAATAATGCTTTCCTTCAGTTAAATCTAGTTACGCAACAAAATGCATCTGCTGCTGAAGAAATGGCTTCCGGCGCAGAAGAATTATCTGGTCAAGTTGACTTTATGCGGGAACAAGTGGCTTTCTTTAAAGTAAAAGAAAATGCAATTCAGACCAATCATATAAATGAAACGAATTTTCACAAAATTTCTAAAAAGACAAATGTCCATTATTCAATGGTTAATGAAAACAAATTGAACAAAAACAAAGGAATAAGTCTTAAAATGAACGAACAAGAAACAAATGACAGTGAATTTATAAAGTATTAATTAAACACAAAAACTCTCTTTCGTTGAAGAGCGGTTTTTTTTGGTTATTAAAATGATTAATAGTTACAGTTGGGGTTCTTTTATATGAATATAACAGATATGGAAACAACTTTATATTATACAATACTAATTAAAAAGTGGCTTTTACCTATTTTTTTCGCGATATTCAGACTTTGGAGACTGCTGTTCGATTTTTTGTTCCTTATACAAGCGGTCGTAGTGAAATTAAAATATGGAATCCAGGTTGTGCATCAGGACAAGAACCATATTCATTAGCTATTTTGCTTGCAGAAAATATGGGAAGATTCGCTTTTAAAAATTTACATTTTTATCTTACTGATATTGATACAAGTAAGCAGTTTGGAAAAATAATTCAAAAAGGGATTTATGATTATAACGAATTACAGCGAATTCCGAAAAATTTATTTAATAGTTATTTTACCAAAGTGGAAGAAAACAAATATCAGATTGATTATAATATTAGAAAAAGAATGTCTTATAAAATTGATGATCTTACTAATTTTCAACCACCTGCTAATGACTTCAGTATGATTCTTTGTAAAAATGTACTTTTGCATCTTGAACCAATACAAAGAATTCAGATAATGCAAATGTTTTACGATTGTCTTTTACCTGATGCCCTTTTAGTTACTGAGCAAACCCAAGAATTACCAGATTCTTTGACTGTGTTTTTCGAACCTATAATTTCAAATACTCACATTTATAAAAAGAAAGTCAAAGTACAATCAACAATATAAAATGTATAAATTTAAAAATTTATCCCAATGAGTTATCTTTCTTGTTTATCTGAAAATTCTTTTAAACACATAGACGTGTTTTAAATAATAAATATTATAAAGTATGTATTAATTATGTTTAATTATTTAATTTTGCATTTTAAATTTAAAATAAATAAGATAATTATAAAACAAAAATTATGGACATCCAATTTGTATTAAAATTGTCACAAATTAATGTTAAACCTTTCTCAAATAATTATAATGAATAAATAAAAGAATTAAAAAATGATTTTTTTACAAAAGAGCATAAATAATTATGTGGTTTATTATATTGAAAATTTTATAAAAATGGCACCCAAATTCAGAAGAAATTAATATAAATTGCAATCCTCAAC
>DYDE01000135.1 GCA_020718065.1 Marinifilum sp.
AAAGGATTGTTGCATTTTGAAAAAATGATATATATATTCTTGAATCAAACAAAAGTTTACAAAAAAATAAAATTACTCTTTGATGCTTTGTGGAAAAAATATATTTATTTTTGAAAATATAAATATTGCTTTTCATACAAATACAGCAACCAAATGGAGCAATAGTATAATATTATCATACATGCACTTAAGTTAAACAAAACAACCTTTGAATTACAAATTTATGTGATTTTGTGGGCTTTTTGATATTAGGATATTCAGATAAAATAGTAATTTTATAGTTTTATTATTGACCTATTTAATTTGAAAAAACTATTTTGCCATATCAGTTTAATTGCATTTATTCTCAATAGTTTCTGTTGTTTTTCGCAGTCGGGAAGGAACAAAGACTTGCAAAAAAAAGTGGCTGCAAATTCCATTCTTTTCAGAAACAATCTGGATTCAGCCTATTTGGAAATAGATGGCTTGATCAGACAGGTTGTTTTAACAAAAGATTCTTTGTTGGAACTGGCACTTTTAGAACGTAAATGCCGTTACTTTTATAACAAAAGCCAACCAGACAGCCTGATTAAAGCAGCAGAAAATTTGCAGGACAAAGCAAATCATTACCACGAATTGTACGCACAGGTAATGTCTAATGTATATCTTGCAGAGGCGTATTCCTTCAATCAACTATATGACAAAGCTTTAATATATTTGGAGAAAGCATTTAAAATTTTGGAGGAAGATAAAACCAATAGTAAAAAAATATTTCTTGCCCGATCAAACATACTGGGCAGTTTTGCAAATATTTATATTGATAAGGGAGAGCCAAAAAAAGCTGTTACCAAGTTGCAACAGGTTATAAAAAATTATGAAGTATTGAAAGATGTTTCAGAAATTAAGCAATTCCAGTACTTGAATTATTCGAATATTGCCAATGTCTATTCGTTATACAACCTGGATTCTGCTGAATATTTTGCTTTAAAATCCATCGAATTAAAACCTGCCAATAAAGAGGATGATGAAATAATGCTTACGAATTATTCTGTATTGGGTAAAGTCAACAAAGGAAAAAAAACATTCCAGATGGCTTTATCTTATTATCATAAAGCAATTCAAATCGGCATAAAAACAGGAGCCCAACTCAACCTGAAAGATATTTATATTGATATGATAGAACTTTACAATCTTACAGAAAAAAAAGACAGTGCTATCATGTATGATAACAAGCTTAAAGAGCTGGAGATTTCGACTCTTCAAAGAAAAAACAGCTCTTTGCATATGATAATAGATAAAAACATACAACCCAATAATAAAACCAAGACCAGTTTATGGATATATATTGCATTAGGTGGAGGTTCATTATTAATAATTATTATGTTCATTATTTTTTTTACAAAAAAGAAAACAATGAAGAAGGAATCTGACCCACAGGTAATTTATAACTCACTCATTGAATTGGTAAAAAAAAACGACCCTGCATTTTTGTTTACCTTCGAACAGGAATACACTAATTTTTCGAAACATTTATTGGAAATCAACCCCTCCTTATCCAAATCAGAAATAGAATTTTGCGCACTTTTGAAATTAAATCTGTCAACCAAAGAAATTGCCCAATATAAATTTTTAGAACCACGCACCGTGCAAAATAAAAAGCACAGAATTCGTAAGAGACTTAATGTTCCTACTGAAACAGACATTTATAACTGGTTTGGTTCAATCTAAATTCGATTTAAATCGCTAAATATCAATAGAGAGTACCTGTTGTGTATCTGTTTTTTTCCCTAAAGTAAGCTTTGCTATATGTAGATTTTAGAATATCCCATTTCCAAAGATTAGATTTGCAACCATTAAATCTAAATTTCTATAAATCTTTATTATTAACTAAAATGTTATTTGTATGAAAAAAAATGTTATTATCTTTTTCTTTACATGTATTTTGTTTGGCTTATCTGCAGTGGGTCAGGTTTGGGAGCCCGTAGGTGATCCTGCAGGAATTTCATCAGGTGGAGTTGGTCGCCTATCACTTATAAATGATTACCAAGATCATTTGGTTGTCGGTTACTTTGATGGTGTCTCTGGTAAAGGGGCTGTTCAAAAATATAACGGTAGTAACTGGCAATATCTTGGTAGTGAAACTGGTATGACATCTGGATATGCTATATTTAATTCATTGTCTGTTAACGGTCAAGGTTTAGTATACTTCACAAATCAGGCAGGTTGGCCGGATGAGGGATTAGAGGTAAGAAAATATGAAAGTAATACCTGGATTGATTTGCCAGATGCAACAGGAGAGTTTATAAACTACCAGGAATCTGCTTTTTCGGCAGATGATGTTTTGTTTGTGGTAAGTGGAGAAAATTCAGGAACGATTAAAAAGTTTGTTGGTGGCACCTGGTTACAAGTGGGTAATTCGGGATTCTTTGGGGGATCGCCTTCCTACCTGGATATGGTAATTGGAAGCAATGGTAAAATTTACATTAGTTTCAATAATAATGGATATGTGCATGTTTATGAAAACAATGTAAACGCATCTTCTACAGATATCTGGCAGCCTGTTGGAGGCAATGTTAATTTGGCACCTGCTGCAAATTCTGAAAACTATAATTCTTCTTTAGCTATTGACGGAAATAATAATCTTTATATTGCTTATGTATCGTCAGGTGTAAATAAATTAAATGTCAAAAAATTTAATGGAACAACTTGGACTCAGCTGGGAAGTGAAAACTTTACTGCAAACAGAGTACAACACATTAGTATTGCTGTCGGTGAAAATGATATTGTATATGTTGCTGTGAGTAATTGGGAAAATGATAATTTTCTTAAAAACAACATATTAGCATATAATGAAACAAATAACATTTGGTCCCAAGCTGGAACCGGGTTTGCTTCTGTTGGTGAAGCAACAAATAATTCTCTGGAAGTTGACAGTGAAGGCAACCTATTTTTAGCATTTATGGATTCGGGTCTTGATAAATTATCCATTAAAAAACTGAATCTTTCAATTGTTGCAGCACAAAGTGTTGACATTACAACCCAAGGTTCTGTAGCTCCCGAAATTACAGTGAACAATGGAACACTTCAGTTAATTGCAACTGTTAATCCGGAACAGGCGAATCAGGATGTGATTTGGAGTATTAAAACAGGAAGTACTTTTGCGATTATAGACACAAATGGTTTAGTAACTGCAATTGCATCTAATACTGCTATTACTGTGCAAGCCACTTCTGTAGAGAATGCTTCCATATATGACACATTGGTGGTTAATATTACCAATCAGAATAGTTCTGTAAATCCAGAGAGCATTAGTGTTACTACCCTAAATAACACTTATCCGGATATCCTGACTATAGGAGGCACATTGCAACTAGAGGCAACTATAACCCCTCCTGAAGCAGATCAATATGTAACATGGACTGTTGTAGAAGGTTCCAATGTTGTAAGTGTTGATACAAATGGATTGGTTACTTCTCTTTCTGAAGGTTATGCAATAATACGGGCTACCGTTAATGACAATACAAGCCTGTTTGACGAAATCAGGGTAAATGTATGGGAAAACGGATGTACACAAGGGATTCCATCAATGATATTTGGATTTGCATATAGTATTACAGCGAATGGAACTAGAGGATCAGATGACTTTGTGGTGGTAACAGGATCCAGGTTTGCTGCAAGTAAAGTAAGATTGAATATAATTTCTTCTGCAAATGTTGAGATTACTTCTTTTGACCTCCACTTTCTTGCAGATGATAATGGACACCTGGGTAATGAAATCACAAGCGTAAGTAACATCATCCCTACTCATCAAAAATTTATACATGACTGGGGATATGATCAATACCAGTATGAAATTGAATTGGATTTACCAGAGCCACTAATATTTGACAATGGAACTTACTGGTTAAATCCTGTTGCTACAGCAGAAGATAATAGCGATGTTTATTGGGATGTCACAGTTTATGGATCAATAGGTCAAAGTTATCATTTGGATAACCAAGATGGCAATGGATGGAGATCTTTGGATGGATTTGATGCTGCATTTGAGATTACGGGAGATTGTACACCAATGCCTGTAGTTGTAAATACAACAAATGGGCAAGATACAACAATATTCGTGGGAGAAACATTGCAACTTCAGGCTACTATTAATGTACCAGGTCTTTCTCAAAATGTTATATGGTCAGTAGAAAGTGGTTCAGGATATGCTTCGATTGATGTAAACGGACTGGTAAACGGATTGGGAGTTGGTGTTGCTACAATAAGAGCAACTTCCGCTGAAAACAATAGTGTGTATGGTGAAATAAAAGTAACAGTTTTAGACCCCAATGGTTGCATTCAGGAAGTACCATCAAATAATTTAGAAGATGCCTATGTTTTATCTGGCTCTGTCCGTTTGGCTGTAGATATTACTGTTGATAATGGGACTACTTTTACTATCAACTCTATAGAGCCTAATGTTGTAAATTTTGCCACAGTATTCACATTTAAATTCTACAATGATGTAAATGGGTTCCCTGGAAGCGAATTAATAACACCACTTGTAAATGGCACTATAGTTCATGATGTTGTTACAGGTTACAAATTTGATTACTATTTCCATCATTATGTTGTTAATTTACAAACCCCTGTGACACTGACTGCTGGTTCATATTGGATGGAGATGACAAGCAATGCTGTTGGCTGGGAAGCTACTTCTGTAGATTTGATAGGACATCCAGGTGTCTTTATGAGTGGCTCTACAGGAGGAGCATGGGTATATTCTTCATCTGGAAGTGAATTTGTGTATAAGTTAAACGGAATCTGTAGCAATGAAGTAT
The DNA here is from genome assembly GCA_020718065.1 of Marinifilum sp. Lineage (GTDB taxonomy): Bacteria > Bacteroidota > Bacteroidia > Bacteroidales > CG2-30-32-10 > CG2-30-32-10. The sequence goes on from DYDE01000135.1 coordinate 4,800, forward strand.
CTATTACAAATAATGATTTGCATAATATTAACATTTTCAATGCCAACAACGAATTAAATATTGATTTAGGTAATTCAGGACTCACTGGAGCAAGCATTAGTGTTTACAATGTTATTGGACAAAAAATGTTTACAGTTAAACAATCTGATGTTATGAGTAAATACGATGTATCAGGATTCAGTTCAGGTATTTACATTGTCAATTTGGTTAAAGGCAATGAATCAATATCAAAGAAATTTTATGTTAAATAATAATTGATTTTATCCAAAATAGAAAAGGAGCTTTGGGCTCCTTTTTTTATTTAAATAATAATTAAGAAATAGGTTGTCGCTATGCTTGCCTAACGGTAGGTAAACAGCTTTGGTTCTTTTGTGTTTTTGTCAAGCATTGCTAGAGAAGCCATGGTAGTATATAAAGTGTGACAATATATTTGACAATTAAAATTCAAACCATTAATTTTATAAAAAAGACTAAACGACAAAGTCCTCAAATACAATTGTCATTGTCCACGTTTTGTTGAACTGAAATATTGTATCTGTTTTACCCATCATAAAAAAGCCCCTTGAAATGCTTCTATTTTCAAGGGGTTTTCATTTGTAAGTGTGACTCCGGAGGGATTCAAACCCCCAACCTTCTGATCCGTAGTCAGATGCACTATTCAGTTATGCTACGGAGCCAATAATTTTTGCAAAGGTAATAAAAATTTAAAATCTTACTAAAAATTTATCTTAGACCAATTGTTTAATATCAATAAAATATTTGAGTAGTTTTGTATTTTTTAAATCAAATATTGGGTTTAGTCTGAAAGATGTTTTTTAAGCAAAGACGCAAAAGAATAAAAAAATAACATATAAAAACTTGCGGCTTAGCGACTTTGCGAGATATAATAAAATTAGGTCTATCAAAATGAGCTTTTAAATAATTTTTATCTTTTTTAAATAAGTATAATGAATATCATTGGAAAGCCAAAAAATATATTATTTGTTAGCATTGTCTCAACTTTTCTTGTTGGCTCTGTATTATTATCATTTCTAAGCAAATCGGGCAATAAAGAACACAGTGGGAAAAAGCAGATCGTTGATTCTTTTGTTAGTGTTAGTTTTGTAGTTGCCGGTGATGCCATGGCGCATTATCCTCAAATTACGAGTGCATACGATGCATCTAAAAAAGATTATAATTTTTATCCTGTATTTCAATACATCTCACCAGTAATAAAACAGTTTGATTATAGTATTGTAAACTACGAAACCACCGCAGGAGGAAAACCTTATACCGGTTACCCTCAATTTTCTGCACCTGACACCTTGGCTTATGTTCTGAAAGATGCCGGGTTTAAATTCTTTGTAAATGCTAACAATCACTCTGTTGACAGAGGGTTAAAAGGAATTAACAACACCATTGATGTTTTTGATAAATACCAGATTCCACATGCCGGAACTTATAAGGATGAGGAAACAAGAAATAATGTTTGCCCTTCTATCCAGAATATAAAAGGATTGAAGGTTGCAATTTTAAATTATACTTATGGTACCAATGGTTTAATCATACCAGAACCAACTGTTATTGACACCATTGATACTGTTCAGATAAAAAAAGATCTAAAAAAGGCTTTGGACTCTCTTCCGGATGTTGTTTTGGTTTGCATGCATTGGGGACTGGAATATCAGCGAGAACCTAACAAGGAGCAAAAAGACCTGGCAAAACTATTATTTGAAAACGGTGCAGATGTTATTGTTGGCTCTCATCCACACGTTATTCAACCCATAGAAATGGTATCATTCGATTACAACAATAGACCAAAAACAGGGTTGGTGATATGGTCGTTGGGCAATTTTGTTTCAAACCAGCGCAAACAATACACCAATGGAGGAATACTTGTTAATTTTACAATAGAAAAAAACTTATTTAAGAATACTATAAAAATAAAAGATATTGGATATATCCCTTTTTGGGTTTACAAAGCATCATCTCCTGAAAATTATTATGTGCTTCCTGTATATAAATTTGAAAATAATGACTCTGTTTTTAAACTCAATAACATAGACGAACTTGCATTTAATACCTTTATTAAAGATACACGAGCCCATCTAAAAAGGGATACCTTAAATATTAAAGAGTATTTCCCCTCGAACTAAAACAATACTCCTGCATCATAAGCATATTAAATCTATTTGATTTATTTTTCATAACTGCCTTAAATGGGTAGTTTTACTTTATTTATTACCATCTTATTTTACCTTTCATAGAAAAGCAAGTATTTTTTTTGGCATAATATTTGGAAACAAAATAACGATTAAATTAATTTACTAATGTTTCATTTAAAATTTAAAGTATGAAAAAAAATCACAAACCTATTAAACAAATTTTAAAAGCAATCTCATTGTCAGCGATTGCATTTCTTTTAGTTTTTACCTTTTCATGTAAAAAAGATAAGGACAAAGATGATCCAACACCTGTAACCAAACAGTATGTACTGCAAATACAAAACGGAGCACAAACAATTGGGATGGATGGAAATCTTACTTATTCCGCAGTAGTTATTAGTACAGATGGAGTTGCCACTCCTGCAACCGGAGTTAGCTGGACAACTTCTAATGCTGAAGTTGCAACCATAGCTTCAAATGGTGCAATTACTATAAAGGGACAGGGAGCTATTACCATTACTGCTTCAGTTACTTATGAAGGAAAAAATCTTACATGTAGCGTGCCATTAGGTATTATGGTTCCGACAATTTTTGCTGTTGCTCCATCTGCAATTATTTATGAAAAAGGAGGAAGTTTACAACTTGAAACATTATTTATAGGCGGTCAGGGAACTCCCACATATACCTATACTTCAAGTAATGCAAATATTGCTACAGTGAGTTCAACAGGATTGGTAAATTTTGTTGCAGCAGGTTCTTGTACAATATCTGTAACAAGCAGTTTGCAACCGGGTAATGCATTTGTTGTTCCTGTATTGGTAATAGATGCAATAACAATACCATTACCTGTTGTTAGAATTGACCTAACACCTGATGCACATGATATGTTTAAGAACGATACAAAACAATTTACTGCACAGGCTTACAACAGTTCCAATCAGGCTGTAACCGAAACTTTCACATGGACTTCTCTTGATCCTACTATTGCAAGTGTTGATGCAAATGGTTTAGTAAAAGGATTAAAAGTAGGAAGTACTTATATTCAGGCTTCAGCTAAAGGAATTATTGGTCAGGCAGAAATAATTGTTAATCCTGATACTGTTATTATAGTTGAGCCTTATTATATTTCTTTGCCTGCAGGTGGTACTCAACAATTTACTGCAAAAGCATACAATGCAAGAAACGGACAATTGCTCCCAGGAATAACAAATTTTAACTGGATGATTCCTACTTACGGATTTCCAATTTTTGATATTGCAACAGTAAATTCAACTGGTTTGGTAACAATGAAACCAGAAGCAATGCCGGGTATGATGTCATTTGTTATAGCTACGGTTCCGGGAAATGAGGAACTAGGAGGTGCTGCTTTATTAATGGTTTCTATTATGAAAAAATAGCTTTGATTAAAGCAGTTTTCTTATAAAGCAAAACATTATAAAACAAAAGAGACGATAGCATTTATCGTCTCTTTTGTTTGTTATGATAACTTTTATATTTTTTCGTAACTATCTTTCTTTATCCAGCCTTTGCTTTTATTGGCTATTCTGATTTCTGACCATTCGCCAATATTATCCGTAATCTGAATTTTTGTTCCTTCGTGAATAACAAAAATATCAGTACTATTTGCATCGGGCGAACTTTTAACACTAACTGTGGGTAAGAAAATAATAGCTTCATTGCTGTTTATGATCTGTTTCTGTTGTATAAATGCAAAGTTGATGGTAAGTATTGTTATAACAAAAAATAAAAAACTAAATGAAAAACATAGTTTTCGTATCTTCATTTTATTTGAAAACAAATACAAACCAATTAAAAGCAACATAATTGTTATTGATACAATAGAAAGAATTGCCCATCCATTAGTTGAACGAAGACTATACATTGCTTTCCACCATCTATTGTAAAACAATTCAGGTACAATATCTATTTTATCTATAATTTTATTATTTGCTACCTTGATGTTAAAGTCAATGTCTTCGTCTGTAGGGTTTAATCGTTTGGCTTTCTCAAAATAAAGAATAGCAGAAGGCAGATTGTTGTTCTTAAAATAAGCATTACCAAGATTGTAATATAGTTCAGAAGCTTCATATCCGGTTTTTATTATATCCTGATACAAGCCAATAGCATTCTGATAATTGCCTTTAGCGTATTCGTTATTTGCCTTATCAAGGGCAATGTAATTATCCTCTGCTTTCAGATTGTTAATAAAACCTATAAATACAAAAAGGATAATCAGCGTATATTTAAAAGACCTGTTTATATGTTTACTTGTCATAGCTATTGTTACTTAAGTTCTTTTTCAATAATACTGATAATATCAATGGCTTCTGCATAAATTGAATCCATTGTTTGAGTTGTATTGCCTCCTGGTGCAAATCTGGCAAACTCACAATTGTTCAATGTTGTTATAAACTGATTGCTTGTGCTTTCTTTCACTCCTTTTTTTGATAATGCTTCACCTGCTGTCTCCTTCGAAAGTTCAGAAACAGAAATATTCAATTTATCACTGAGGTATCCCCAAAGTGCTTTAAAAACTTCTTCATAAAAAGCATTTGAATTTTTTTCTTTTAAGAACAATTCTGCTTTCTTCATTCTTTTCTGAGCAACTTTCGTAGCTTTTTTGTTTTTCATCAAAGCAGCATTGCTGTTTTCTTTAATCTTCTTTCGCCAGATGACCACAAATAAAATAAACAAGAGGATAGGAATTAAGAATGAACACCAGTAGAGAAAAGAACCAAAAAACAAAGCGTTATTTTGTTTAAGTGTAAAATTGTTTTTTTTGATGTATCTGATGTCGCTGCCTATATATTTTATATCTTCTTTGTTTACTGCATTTACAGATACATTTGACTCGTTTCCATTACCTTTTGCAATATTAAGGTTGAAAGTATCTGTGGTTTGAGTAACATATTGTTTCTTATTTAAATCATAATAACTAAAAGAAACAGGATTTATTGTAAACTGACCAGCATTTCTTGGAACAATAAGGTATTCAAATGTTCTACTTCCTTTCATTCCGTCAGAACCCAAGCTTATTTTATCTTCTATCTTTGGATCATAAACCTCAAAATCGGGAGGAAAATTGATATTGAGTTTATCAATTAGTTTAAGATTGCCACTACCAGAAATAGTAACTTTAAGGGTAATAGCTTCGCCAGCCTTAACAGCAGTATTGTCAATAGTTGAATTGATTGTAAAATTACCAACTGCGCTATTAAAATCATTGGGTTTATTTGTTTCAGGTAAAGGGATTACATTTATGTTTATTTGATTAGATTTTAAAACTCTTTTAACATTCTGATAAGAATCGAAAATGGAATTAGAAAGTCCTGAAAAAAATGGATCATTAAAGAAGTTTGCAAAGGGGTCATTTACTTTGGTCTTTGTTTTAATTTGGGCGATGCATTCAACTTCTAAAGGATCTATTGTTAAAGTACCGCTTTTCTGAGGGAACAAGGCTACTTTTCTAATTTCAGCAACGTTATAATTTAAGCCATTGACGGTTTCGTTGTATTGTTTGGGCTTATTATCTTTCCCTGTGATATCCTGAGACCAGAAACCGCTATATGATGAAAGTTTATTTATAACATATTGCGAAACATCAACCCTGGTATATATTTTATATGTAAGAATAATTTGTTCACCCTGCACCAATGATTTTTTATCAATACTGGCTTTTAAAAAAAGATCATTTTCTCCAACATTGCTGACATTGTTATTCTCCTGGATCGGTTGGTTGCGTTGATTTTGTTTATTATTAGTAGATTGATTTGAATTTCCACTTCCTTTACCAACATTGATTGTTAAAGAATTAGATTTATATGATTTTCCTTTAACAAAAATGGTAGCAGGAGGTATAGTAAAGGTTCCTTCTGCGTTAGCTGTGAGTATGTATGTTAACTCAATATTTACAGTTTGAATTGTTTTGCCATTATAGCTTTGTGTACTATAACTGCTTGATTGATTTGGTCCAGATAAAACACTAAAACCCTTAAATGATGGGGACTGAAAATTACCATCATTAATGTTCATTGTATAAGTAACTACAAATGTTTCACCAACATTAACCTTAGTTTTAGCAGAAGCAGTGAATTCTATATTATCCGCCCACCCTATTTTAATAAGTAGTAATAATAGCAGAAAAGAAAATAGTATTTTATTTTTCATTTTTATTAAATCTTTGAACTTTAGCTTGCAAAATTACCAATCTTTTAACAAACTTGAATTAACAACTTTTGCACTATCTTTTTTAAGTTTATCCTGTAAGTTTTTTTCCTGATTATAAAGAGCATTAAGCATTTTCTCAGCATCTTCTTTGCTTATTTCATTTTTTTGCTGTTGTTGATCCTTCTTTTCGTCCTTTTTTTCTTTATCGTCTTTTGGCTCATTCTGTTTTTGCTGATCCTTGTTTTCCTTATTATCTTTGTTTTGCTGTTGTTGCTGCTGTTGTTGAATTAATTTTTTCTGTGCATAAGCTAAGTTGTATTTCGAGTCTGCATCGCTGGGTTTAAGCTTTAATGCGTTTTTATAAGCATCGATGCTTTCCTGATATTTCTTGTCCTGAAGCATAGCATTTCCCAAATTATGAAAAGCTTGAGATTTGGTTGTTTTGTCTAACTCATTGTTTTGAGTTAAAAGTTTAAAGACATTGGCTGATTCTGTATAATTATTTTGTTTGTATAAAGCATCTCCAAGGTTAAATAAGCCTTTATAATAATCTTTATTTTTTTCAAACGATTTGCGATAATCTATTTCAGCTTCCTTATATTTTCCGGCATTATATGACTTATTACCTGAGCGTAATAACTTTTGGGATTCTTGAGCATATATAACAACCGAAGTAAACAATAAAATAATTACTACTATGATATGTTTCATTTTTATAATCTTTTAAATTGTATTATGCTGTTTAAATAAATTGACCTTGCTCATCAATTTACTTTTCTTTTCAAATAATAATAATTCAATAATCAATAATATTAAGGCAAGGCCAAGAAAATAATAGAAATGGTCCTGGTAGTTCGAAAAGAGTTTGCTTTCAAAATCTTTCTTTTCCATTTTAGCAATCTCTTTCATAATCACATTTAACCCAATTTCTGTATTATTTGCTCTCACATAAATTCCATTACCTGCTGCTGCTATTTGTTGCAACATGGGTTCATCAAGTTTGGTAATAACAGTTTTATCTTCTTGATCTTTTTTATATCCGTTTAGTTTCC
>DYDE01000136.1 GCA_020718065.1 Marinifilum sp.
TGCGAGAAATCATTCTATATCGTCATCGCACTTCCTACTTCCGACTTCGGTCTTCTGACTTCTAAAATCGGCATCATCTGCGTTCCAACCCTTTGTGCTCCTTTGTGAAAAACCCCCGTTGGGATGAGGCTTCGCCTCTTCACATCTATCCCTCAGGCTTTGCCTGCCCCTATTTCATCAGCACCATTTTATTGGTTTTAATGTTTTTGCCATCTATCAGGAGTGTATAAAAATAAATGCCATTGTCCGGCAAATCTGCATTAGATATTTCTATTTTATTAGTACCATTGTTTAAAACATACTTCTTTATCATTCTGCCCGAAATATCTGCTACAACAATTTCCGCAGAGGTATATTTATCCGGTAACTGGTATGGTATAATAGTAGAGTTGGTGAAAGGATTGGGAATATTGTTGCCCAGATAGGCGTTGTTGTTGTTTACCTCTTTAATACTTACATCTTCATTTTTTTTGTCTGATGATAATATTATTAATTGACTGGCTTCAATATAATCTCCAGCATTAACAAAATTTGGGTAATTAATAAAATTTAGATAAAGAGAACGATTACCACTTCGCGAATCCATTGCAACTGAATTTGGGCTTGAAAATGGATTATTTGTATTATTCTGATAAAAATCCCAATTCTCGTTTAAATTCACATTTTCAAAATCTCCGTTTTTAATTTCTTTATAAGAACCATCAATAAACAGACTTATATCATCCCAAAAAGTATATACATAATGGCAAAAAGGATATTCAGGATGGCCAATGATTGTAGGGATGTGATCTAGATCGGGAGCAATACAATTATTTAAACTAACACCTGTCCCTCTTTTTAATCTTAATTTTATTGTTATTTGTGTTTTACCCTCAATATAACTAGAAATATTTTTACAGATATGCTGCCAACCCAAATCAGTTATAATGTCTTCTGACCAAATAGAAGTATTGTCAATTAATACTTCTTTTGTAAAATAATCTGTCTGATTACCGCGATAACTATCTTTAACCCAAAAAGATAAAGTGTCGTTGTTTTGTGCTGGTTGAACTACAATAGGGATATAATTACTTGCAGGAATTCCATGATTATTTCTTACCATTAACGAAACATTGTATCTGCCTGGATTTGTAAAAGTATGATTTGAAACAGGGCTAGTACCATATTTATAAGCTCCTGTTACATTATTTCCATCATATGAATTAGGTGGTAAGTTATTACGCCAATCTCCAAAAAACCATTGATAACTAGAAAATTCAGTGTTGCAATCAAAGTTAACAGTTTGTGATGTATTTATTGTAGAATTATAACACAAAGGTGTGGAAACGGGCAATACTGGAGTGTTAGGCGGCAATAGAGATGCATTACCATAAAAATTGTTTTTAACTATTAAACCATTGGTGTTTTCTGGGTATGGCAATACATTATACCATATTGGAGTGTAATAATGATTTAATCCATTGTAAAACCAATTGTTTGTTATTTTAGTATTATATCTTGTAATACCACGAATCATAATTGCATAATTTTCAGTACAAGTAAAAGTGTTATGATGTATGTTGAGGGAATCGCCTGCATAAACAATAGTATCATTGCCTTCAATAAAAGGAAGTCCATGTGCATCAAAATTATGGTAATTATGATGGTCTATGATATTATAATGATTTAAAATATAATTATAGCAAGCTTCGTAACTTAAGCCTATTTGCCCAGAACCTGCTATATCATGCCTGTTATAATCAAAAATATTGGCTTTTATAAGGGCATGCTTTTTTACAATATCATTTTTATTACCAGAACCAATAGCAATACCATACCCAACTCCTAAACGCCTGTTGTTATGTATGTAATTATGGTGAATGTATCCATACACCTCAGAATTTGAAATATTTAAATCATACCTTGTCAACCAAATAGCACAATGTGGCCATCCTGCTATTTCGCAATTATCTACTGTTAGATTTGTGGATGCTGACCTGATACCAGTAATATTAGGATAAATGTATAAAGGGTCATAATAGTTATATGAATCATAATCTTGTATGTCCATTTCAGGTCCAAAAATACGAATTCCGGTTATACGAACATTATCTATACCATCCAAAACATTAAATAACATTCCACTACTAGTATTAGAAAATGAATTTGTTTTAATTATAGCTCCTTGAGAATTTCCATTGCCCCTGCCACTTGCAAGTGTAACACCTGCAGGAATATTAATTGTTGTTATATTTTCATTCGTAAAATCAATGACTAAATCATCATTTACGTATACTGTTTTTCCGGGAGCAGCACCTTCCAATGCTGTTTTAAATGCAGATGGTACATTACTGGTAATCCTAATAAGTTTATCAGGAGGTACTGTATTCGGATCAATTATGTTCCCATATCCTGCGCCTCCTCCAATAGGATATAATCCCGTTACATCATCGTTGCCATCAGCACCATAATGATCACCTCCCCATTCTAACTTTATTTCTTCATCATTTAAAGCATTTGCACATAATTTAAATCATCTATAATGCCTTTAAAATAATTACTAGTTGTTAAGCCAGCAATGGTAAGTGGGATAGAATTAATAATAATTGGAGCGAAAGTTGGACTATGAACACCAACATTTTCACCGTTAATATATAAGTTTATTTTACCTTCTTCAAATGTTGCTGCCACATGATGCCAGTTATTATCTGTTAAAAGAGCTGTAGTGGATGTACTAGGATATTCTGTTCCGTTTATTCTTAAAGCTAAATGTCTATTGGGTTTTATTTCTAATGCATAACCGGTATTTCCATTAACTTTTGATGCAATTATTCTGTTATTCTTAAAAGAACCATTAAAATTTGGTTGTATCCAAGCTTCAATGGTCAAATTATTATCTATATTTAAAGTCGGATTATTAGCATTGTCAGCACAACTCACATAATCATTTATACCATCAAATTGCAAAGCATTTCCCTTGTACCCTTGCACCCAACAAGCAGGTACGCTCATATTATTTAAAGTTCCATTATTAGCATATTCATCAGTTAATGCGACATCATTTGTTGTGTTTACGCTTCCACCTTCATAATTAAAAATTATTCTTGCAGCTTCATATTTTTCTTTTATCACATTTTCGCTTAAAGGATAGTTATATATTTCCATTTCATCTATGGTCATTTTATCTTGTGGGTTATTTGGATAAGTATGATTAATTTGAAATGCCCCAGAAGTATTATATAAATCATAACCAAATAAGCTGTTGGCCTCTAATGCTTTAATACCATTAATATAAATCCGGGTAACATCTGAATTTTGAACACAAACAATATGATTCCATTTACCTATTTCAAGTGCTTGAGAAACATTTGAAATTGCCCCTGGAGCAGTCGAAATTTTTGCAGCAAAGTTAGCTAAGAAAATATTGGAATATGTTTTATCACGAACAAAATATAAACTATAATTTCTGGTATAATCTGATTCAATCAAATCTGTATAATAATCAATAATTCCATTTTGAATATTTATTTTTTCTAGTTTTATCCAAACACAAATAGTTATATCTCTTGTTATAGATGCCAATGGATCATTTGCAAAACTCACAAAATCATTGTCTGTAATTGCTTGATTAAATTGTATTGCATTCCCAAATTTACCTGTAACTAAAGGATTGCTATATGGTCCAGTATAGGTTCCATTATAATTAGTGGGAGGATTAGTTGGAGGTGCAGAATTGGGTAATTTACCATTAATATCGAATCCATCAAAATGCCACCTTGTAATCAGGTTATTGGTTTGTGCAATACCATACAATCCAAAGAGACACAACAGTATTAAAATCGAAATCTTTTTCATAAAATTGTTTTTGGTTAATAATTTAATTTGGTTATTGTTAATGAAAATAATGCGCTAATATAATATTTTAAACAATTCAAAACATTATTTGTCCGGATAAAACTTATGAGATTCTTCGCTATGCTCAGAATGACAGTTCGTTTTTATGGTTTTTAAGAAAGAGGAGGTTAATGGCGGCTTCGCCGCCATTAACCTCCTCGTCTCAGAGCCAAAACACCTGTCATTCAGAGCGAAGTGCAACGGAGCGAAGAATCTCTAATATGATTTTAGAATTTAATCGGGCACTAATCAATTCAAAACCGTAAATCAATTATACTTGTTAAAAAATTAACACACTAACCTTTGTTTGGGACAAAATCACTTCCAGCTTAAACTTTTTCCTTTCTCCTTTCTCCTTTTCACTCCTTCTGACTTCCGACTTCGGTCTTCGGACTTTTAAAAAATTGCGTCTTACCGTCTTTGCGAGAAATCATTCTATATCGTCACTTCTGACTTTTAAAATCAGCTTCCTCCTGTATTCCATCCTTTGTGCTCCTTTATGAAAAACCTTTGTGAATTTTGTGGTTAAAAATAAAAACAAGAAATCCAACAACTTACATATTGTTAAAAGAGTAAGATAATATTTGAAATAGCCTAATTAAAACTTTTCAGACAGCCTCTTTATCTATCAAAAAATTATTACAAATTATTTCCGGATTCTATCCAATCTCCGTTTTCTTTTATCAACTCAATTAAAGCATCCACTGCAATAGAAGATGGAATACCTTTCTTTATAACTTGTTTGCCTTTATATAAATTAACCTTATCTGATCCTGCACCCACATACCCATAATCTGCATCAGCCATTTCGCCAGGTCCATTTACAATACAGCCCATAATTCCAATTTTTAGTCCTTTTAAATGAAGTGTCTTTTCTTTTATTTTAGCTGTTGCCTCCATAATGTTAAACATTGTTCTGCCACATGATGGACATGAAATATATTCTGTTTTTGATATTCTGCTTCTTGTTGCCTGGAGTATATTAAAGGCAATAGTATTTATCAGGGATTTATCTACATTATCCGCACATAACCACACACCATCTATCAAACCGTCTATCAACAAAGCACCAAAATCAATTGCTACATTTAATTGAACTTTTTCATTATTGTTTTCTTTATATTCTCTTTTAATGATTATTGGAACTTTACAATTATTTGCCATGAGCGAAAAAACAGCATTTCGCTGTTCTGCCATCCCATCCAAACTTGTTGTTTCAAGTATTAAAACAATACTTGGATCTGTTTTTATTTGTGCAATAAAAAAATCATCCAACTCATTGATTGAAATTTTAATCAGGTTAAGAAGCTCAGATTTTATTAAAGTTTCAATAAATTCATTTTTGGTAAAAACCGGAAATACATTTTTATTTATTAGATTTTGCCTATATACAGCCGCATTTACTAATATTTGAGCATCCTCAGGCAACTGATAAGAAGCATTTCCAACATATATATAATCACTTGCATGCTCTTTTTTCTTCCATTTTTTAGTAATTGGAGACAATTCATAACCATTAGCTTTCAAATCAGTTCCAGTAATATTTTGCATATTACTTAAATCTGCAATAACAATTGGGACATTGTTCCCTCCAATGTTTTTTACTGTATATGTATTTCTCTTGTTGTATTCAAATGGATTTGTTTGAAAATGCTCTTTTGCAATAATTGTTTCTGTTTGCAGTCTTTTATTGTAGCGTTCAACAATATTCTTTGCAACAGGTAATTCCAGTTCTGGTGCTTCGGTAAGCGAAACCCGGATGGTATCTCCTATCCCATCTTCCAATAATGTTCCAATTCCTGCTGCTGACTTAATTCTTCCGTCTTCCCCCTCCCCTGCTTCGGTAACTCCCAAATGTAATGGATAATTTATCACTTCATTCATCATCCTGTTAACCAATAAACGGTAAGCTTCTACCATAATGCGGGTATTGCTTGCCTTCATCGAAAGTACTATGTTCTGAAAATTTAATTCCTTACAAATATGAATAAATTCCATGGCCGATTCAACCATTCCTTTTGGTGTATCGCCATATCTACTTACAATTCTATCAGATAATGACCCATGATTGGTACCAATTCTAATAGCAGTTTCATGTTCTTTACAAATCTTTATTAAGGGAGCAATACCTTGTTTTATCTTTCTTAGCTCTTCGTCATATTCTTTATCAGTATAATTGAATTTTCCGGTATTCTTTTTATCTATATAATTTCCTGGATTAATTCTCACTTTCTCAACAATAGCAGCAGCCACTTCTGCGGCTTTAGGGTTAAAATGAATGTCTGCTATCAATGGAACATGATATCCTTTTTGCTTTAAACTATTTTTTATTTCTAATAAATTCTCCGCTTCTTTGATGCCTGGGGCTGTAATTCTCACATATTCACACCCTGCTTCAATCATCCTTATCGATTGCTCAACTGTTGCTTTCGTGTTGAGCGTATTGGTATTGGTCATCGATTGAATTCGGATAGGATAACTCCCTCCTAATGGAATGTCTCCAATATTCACTATCCTCGTCTTAAAACGAGAATAAGCATTTATATTATTGCAATAACTATATTCGGAAAGCTTAATTATCTCTGACATTTATTACTAAACATTTACCATAAACTTACATGCCGGTAGGCAGGGGTACAAAGTCATTACACAAAAGACAAATTGAATGGCTTATTTCATTCTATGTGAACCTGCTTGCCTCAGGCAGGTTTGTAACAATTATTTCGCCAACAAAATACTAAATCACTAAAAAATGCACTAACAAAAAGACTAATAATTTATAACAATTTAACAATAAAGCAATTTAACAATATTACTTTTTATTCTCTTTTTCAGAACTTTTCTTAGTTAAATCTTTTATTTCTGTTTTAATAACATTTAACTTTGGTATTATCATCGGAACAATATTTGCAATCGGATTATACAATAATGATCCATTTGCTTTTTTCTCAAGAGACTTATTGGTATCAAATTTATTGATAATTAGTATTGAAACACTTAATATAATTGCAAATTTAATTGCCCCAAAAGCTGCTCCAGCAAGTTTATTAATTAATCCTAAAGCAAGCAGATTTACAAACTTCTCTAATATTTTGGCTATTATGAAAACTCCTATTACTATAATAATAAATATAATTAGAAATGACACGATAGGTATATATGCAGAAGTCCATTTAAAATTGTTTACCAGAAAAGAAGAAACAAAATCAGAAAAATGAATACCAGCCCAAATACCTATTATCAATGCAATCAATGAAGCAATTTCAATAATAAATCCTTTTTTCAATCCCCTGAAAAATCCCCAGATCAAAAAAACAATAATTATTATATCTATAAAATTCATACCAATTAAAAATTAACCTTACTTGCTTTAAATGTAAACAACAATGTTCCTATTTTTGCATTTAAGTTCATTATAGGAGACAATGCAATAAACAATTCTTTATCTTCAGGATGTTTCACAACAGTAACATCTGTTAAATTAATATAGTTATAAGCAAAGAAATTTGACAAGTTGGTGGTTTCATATTTCTTATTTGAAGAAACAACAACTTTACCCTCGTTATTGGCGATTAAAATATCAGAAAAATTAGGTTGTTTTACCAATGCTGAAACATACTGATTCACTTGTTCCATATTCTCACGCGTAATTTCTCCACGAATAGCCCAGCTAAATGTATAAGCAACCAGACGAAGATATGTTGAATCTTTCTGTTTAATAAACTCTTGCGTTTTAGAAACGATCATCAGGCTGTCTGCTGTGAATTGTTTTTTCATTTGATTCACTGTAATAACTTTCCAGCCATACATAGCGCCGCATATCAATATCAATAAAAGGATAAGCAAGCCCCTCCAACGTTTTTTTACATATTTAAAGAAGGTCATTTTATCTTTTTGGGGTTCTTCTTCTTTTTTGTTCTCAACTTTGGGAAGATCCTCAGGTTTTGGAGTTACTGGCAGCGTGGTGTTTTGGTTATCTTCTATCATAATATCAGATTTTATGGTTTGCAGTAAAGGTAAAGAAAAATAATTATTTAAGGTTAATATTATTTTAGTGCCCAAAGTTTGGAATTTCAAAAGTACCTAAAGTATGGTTTGCGTTATTAACTCTAGGCACTTTAAGTACTCTAGGCACTTAAGCTCACTTTAAGTACTCTAGGCACTTTAGCTCACTTTAGGCACTTTAAATACTTTAGTTCACTCTAGCTCACTTTAATATACTTTAGCACACTCTAGTTCACTTTAGACACTTTAAGTACTTTTGGCACTTTAGTTCACTTTAAGTACTTATTTATTGTGTAAAAGCCTTTTTAAAGCTAATTCTATCCTCTACAATAGCAGATATTTTTTCAATTGCTATCCTTTCCTGTTTCATACTGTCCCTTTCACGAATAGTTACCATATTATCCTGCAGAGTTTGATGATCTACAGTAATACAATAAGGAGTTCCAATTGCATCCTGTCTTCTGTATCTTCTTCCAATTGCATCTTTTTCATCATACTGACAAAGGAAATCATATTTCAACACATCCATTATTTCACGTGCTTTTTCAGGTAATCCGTCTTTTTTAATCAAAGGCAATATAGCAGCTTTTATTGGAGCCAATATCGGAGGAATGCTCAATACCACTCTTGTTGAACCATCTTCCAACACTTCCTCATTATAAGCATAACTAAGTACTGATAAAAACATCCTATCAACACCAATTGAAGTTTCAACTACATAAGGTACATAACTTTCATTGGTTTCAGGATCAAAAAACTGAAGTTTCTTGCCGGAAAACTTCTGGTGTGAACTTAAATCATGATCTGTTCTTGAATGAATTCCCTCTAATTCTTTAAACCCAAATGGAAATTCAAATTCAATATCACAGGCTGCATTTGCATAAAATGCTAATTTTTCGTGATTGTGAATTCTATACTTACTTTTGGGAATACCAAGTGAATAGTGCCACTTTAAACGCAAGTCTTTCCAATATTCAAACCACTTCATTTCTTCTCCTGGTTTAACAAAGTATTGCATTTCCATTTGTTCGAACTCTCGCATACGGAAAATGAATTGTCTTGCCACGATTTCATTTCTGAAAGCCTTACCTATTTGGGCAATACCAAAAGGTATTTTCATCCTTCCTGTTTTCTGTACATTGATATAGTTTACAAATATTCCCTGTGCAGTTTCTGGGCGAAGAAAAATCTGATTGGTATCTTCGCTAACCGAACCCATTTGCGTCGAAAACATAAGGTTAAACTGGCGTACTTCTGTCCAGTTTCTGCTTCCGGAAACAGGACAAACAATTTCGAGTTCCTCTATAAGTTTTTTAACATCTGCCAGGTCATTAGCCTCTAATGATTGATTGAATCGTTTATTGATGGTATCAATCTTTGTTTGATATTCAACAACCCTGGGATTGGTTGTAATAAACTGTTGTTTATCAAAGGCATCTCCAAAACGTTTTGCAGCTTTTTCAACTTCTTTATTGATCTTGTCTTCTATCTTTGCAACATGATCTTCTATCAGAACATCAGCACGGTATCGTTTTTTTGAATCTTTGTTATCGATCAAAGGATCATTAAATGCATCAACATGTCCTGATGCTTTCCAGATAGTAGGATGCATAAATATTGCAGAATCAATACCAACAATATTTTCATTAAACTGAACCATGGCTTTCCACCAATAGTTCTTAATATTGTTTTTCAATTCAACACCATACTGACCGTAATCATAAACGGCGCTTAGTCCATCATATATTTCACTCGAAGGAAATATAAACCCATACTCCTTAGAGTGGGAGATGATTTTTTTAAATAGTTCTTCGTTATTTGCCATAAGGGCACAAACTTACATAAAATTTTAAAAATAAAAGAAAAAATAAGCCTTTCAGAAGCTAAA
This sequence comes from Marinifilum sp., assembly GCA_020718065.1. Taxonomy (GTDB): domain Bacteria; phylum Bacteroidota; class Bacteroidia; order Bacteroidales; family CG2-30-32-10; genus CG2-30-32-10. Next base: position 9,767 of record DYDE01000136.1, read on the forward strand.
GAATTTATATTTTTTATAGTAAAGTTCCTATAGTCCTTTATTTTGCAATAGCTGCAGATTCGCGTCTAACTCTGAGTTTGTCCCAATATTTAAAACGACGGTTTAAAAAAATGTATCCAAACAAAGCATAAAAGAAAAAAACTTGAATACGGATAATAAGAAACAAGTAATTTCTTATTTTATGAAACAAACTCAAAATTATTATAACTCCAATCGGTATTATCCAAAAAATAAATGGAATAATATTTCCAAAAAGCAATACAAAACAAATAAACCAGATAATAACAATTACAGGCAGTAATATTTTAAGATATTTATAAATCAATAACCTTAGCCTTATAGGAAGTGGTATCAGCCTGACCATTTTATAATTATTAAAAAAGAAAATTAACAGTCCGCGAGCTAGTCGTTCAATTCGTTCACGATTGTAATAGGTATTGAATGGAACATCATATAAAATAGCTTCCGGTGCCTGTACCAATCTTTTTTGCTGTGACAATGTGGAAACAGCAACAAAAAAATCGTCAAATAATAAATGATTCGGAATGGGGCGAAATACAGATTTTCGCTGGGCATATAACGCACCATACAAATTCAGACTGGAGCCATGTCGGGAGTCAATCTTAGCTAAGTATAAATATAACCGGCGGAAGAAGCTAGGTCTTTCCACAGTATCCATCATAGTGCAAGATACAGTTCCAACTGATTCATCAGCCAGATATGAGATCAACTGTTTTATTGAACCAGGTTTCATATATTGACGGCAATCTGAAAAAACCAATATCTCATATTTTGCTAATGAAACTGCATCATTTAATGCTTCTATTTTTGTCATCCTCTTCCCATAAATTATATTAACCCCTTCTTTTTGTTCGAACTGGCTTAAAATCTCATTGGTCCTGTCTGAAGAACCAGTAGAAACCAAAATCAATTGAGAACCTGCAATCCAGTTTTCAGGACTCAATAAAGTTTCAATTTTTTCCTTAATATATCTTTCTTCATTATAGCACGCTACAATTATACTTACCTGTGGAATATAATTCAAATCACACTTAATGGATTTTGGAAAAAAAACGCCATAGAGATAACTAAAGACAGGGTAACTAAAAAGCAAAAAAAGCAAAGTTGCACAAATAATGAATATAGTTATGATAAGGTAATACATATTCTGTTTGATCAGCTTATAAATTGATGGAGCATGTATTTAAAAATACTTGACATTTGCAGATATCTTGTAGTCGCAATATTTCGGTTTATTAACTTTTTAAAAGTTGAAAAACTTGTTGACCTCCTAATATTGCATCTATGCATGAGAGAGATGTCACCGGGATGATTTATTCGAAATCTCGTCGTCAATGCAATACCATAACCGCTTTCTTTGACAGTTTTAATAATATGCTGATTATAGATCCCATAGGGAATTGAAAATTGTTTAATGGGTTTGCCTGTTTTTTCTTCCAGGATCTTTTTTGACTGCACCAATTCACTTTGCAATTCCGAAGCTGTTAATTTCGTCAGTGAGGGATGATTCATGCTATGTGAACCAATAGAAAATCCACATTGGGAAATATATTTCAACTCATTCCAGGTCAAACAATCTTCTGTTCCAATTAGATTAACAACAGGAAAAAAAGATGCCTTGAATTCATATTGTTGCAATAGTGGAAGCACATGTTCTACATCTGATTTTTTCCCATCATCAAATGTAAGTGCCAAAAAAAACTGATGGTTTTTACAGAACTCAAAATCATTAAGATCAACAACATCGGTGCCTGCTTTTTTGATCCAAAATAACTGTTCCTCAAATTTTTCTTTGTCCAGTGTAAAATCCCTGAAACGATTTGGTACTGTTTCACCTGCAGAAAGAATACGATGGTAATTTATTATCAGTAACTGAGTCATGGGACCTTAAAATTAATTATTGCTTGACCTTGATGTTTTAATAAGTAGGATGCATAAATATTGCAGAATCAATGCCAACAATATTTTCATTAAACTGAACCATGGCTTTCCACCAATAGTTCTTAATGTTGTTTTTCAATTCAACACCATACTGACCGTAATCATAAACGGCG
>DYDE01000137.1 GCA_020718065.1 Marinifilum sp.
TGCCTATTGATGCAGCTAGATCTTTTTGTTACTTTTTCCAGCAATGGGAAAAAGTAAATAAACAATAATTAGTATAAATAACATGATTCATTTTCAATAAATTATAAAACTTGTCATTGGTAGTGAAGCGAAACTAAGCAAAGAATCTATAATTCATTTTTATAATTTAGTCGGTCAATTTTGTTATAAATACTTTTTCTTTGTATCTTGAAATTTTAAATAAATGCTGCATATTTAAAATTTAAATAAAAGTATTATATAATGAAAACCATATTAATAACAGGAGCTGCAGGAAATTTGGGTGGCTTACTTGCCAACCATTTAAAAGATTCTGGAGTAAATCTTCATTTACTTACTCATAAAAAAGATGTTACAGCCAATTTAAAGGAAAATCCAAATATAAAAACATTTAAAGCCGACCTTTCTAGGAAGGAAACACTTGATGATGCTTTAATAAATGTAGATGTAATTGTCCATTTTGCCGGCATTCTTTTCAAAAACAATCCTGAAAAGTTTTTACCCATCACGAATACTGTATATTTTAATAATTTATTGGAAAAGGCAAAAGAACACAAAGTAAAACGAATAATATTAATTAGTTTTCCCCATGTTGAGGGAGAAACTACGATAGAAAATCCAGCTAAAGGGAAACTCACAGGCACACCTACTTCAGTTCATGCTCAAACCCGATTAGAAGAAGAAAAATTGTTATTTGCATTTGAAAAAGAAACAGCTTGCGAAGCTGTATCTTTAAGAGTTGGAATGATATATAGTAAAGGGATTTTAATGATTGATGCTGCAAAATGGTTTGCCAAGTATAAGCTCCTTGGTATTTGGAAAAAACCAACCTGGATTCATTTGATTTCAACCATTGATTTTCTTAATGCTACTCAAAATGCTATTATTAAAGATGGAATTAATGGCATTTATCATATTGGAGACGAGGGGCAACAAACTTTACAGGAATTTCTGGATACAATCTCAACTTTTTGGGGTTATAAAAAACCCTGGCACATGCCATTGGGTTTAATTATGTTTGCTGCCAGTATTTTTGAATTATTTTCCCGCATTTTTGGCACCAGAAGTCCGCTAACAAGAGACTTTGTTAAAATAGGAATGGTTTCATACTATGGTGATACAACAAGAATGAGAAATGAATTGTTGCAGGAATTAAAATATAAAAATTTCAAAGAAGCATCCTCTACCTTTAATTAATTTAATACATTTGACCTCCTTATTTTTTAAAACTAAAACTATGAAAAAGAATATAATTTTATTAACAATATTGTTTTTGTTCATTAATATTGTTTATGCTCAGAATCGCAGCATTGTTTTTGAAACTGGAAAATGGCAGGAAATAAAAGACAAAGCAAAAAAAGAAAACAAAATTATTTTTGTTGATTGTTACACCACCTGGTGTGGCCCTTGCAAATGGATGTCAAAAAACATATTTACAAACGATACAGCTGCCGATTTTTACAACAATAGTTTTATTTGCGCCAAGTTCGATATGGAAAAAGGAGAAGGGCTTGATATTGCAAAAGAATATGGAATAAAAGCATATCCTACATTTATTTTTATTGATGGTGATGGTAAGTTGGTTCACAGAGGTTGTGGTTCTCAACCATTGAAATCTTTCATTGAACTTGGCAATAATGCATTGAATCCAGAAAAACAGCTTCTAAAATTAGAAGAACAGTTCAATACTGGAAAACGCAATGCATCATTTATACTTTCTTACCTTCAGGCTTTAGACGCAGGATGTGCTAATACAACAAAAGTTAAAGAAGATTATTTTAAAACCCAAAAAGAAGCCGATTTAATTTCACAGGTCAACTGGTCCATATTCTTTCAGTTCGACAATAGTTTTAAATCAAAAGAATTTATTTATTTGGTTAACCATAAAGAAGATTTTGCCAAACTATACACAATGGATTCTGTTAATTTAAAAATAAATACAACTATCGAAAACGAATTATACCGTACAACCCGTAATGACAAAACCGGCAAAGCATTTGATGATTTTATCAAAGACATTGAAAGCCTGAAACTACCCAATATAGAAGAATTAAAGCTAAAAGGCAAAATGAACTTGGCTGCTGGCAATAACAATTGGGAAGACTATGCTGCCACTGCTATAATTTATATTGACAAATACAAACTAAATGATGCAAATACTTTAAATGAAGTTGCCTGGAATTTCTTTGAAAAAATAACAAACAAAGACCTTCTTGAAAAAGCAGCTAACTGGGCAAAACAATCAGTTAAATTAAGTCCTAGATCAGCTAATTACGACACATACGCAAACCTAATGTTTAAGCTTGGAAATAAAGAAGAAGCCATTAAACTTGAAGAACAGGCTTTGAAATTAGCCAAAGAATCCGGAGAATCAACTATAGATTACGAAAAGAAAATAGAAGAATTTAAAAAGTAAAGAAACATACATTTATTACTGTCAACTTGTTTACTTGTCAACTTGTATTCAATTCAAACTATTCTTCCTTTTGCAAGCAATTTACAATTTCACCAAAATACATCCTGTGATAATCTTTTATTGGATATAGTTTATCAATAGTATCATTTAAAAAGTGGGCAGGTTCTATATCATCGAAATAAAGCTTTTTACACTCCAGCACCAGTTTTGCTTCACTATAATAAACTGAATTATTCTCACTTATAACAGGAGTTAATCCTTTCGTTTGCATTTTATTTACATCTCTTCCCGATTCTTTCCCCAAATAATTTAATATTCCCCTTTGTTCATTACCAAAAAAAGATAGTGTATAATAATCATTTTTCTCAACAAATTCGTAAGTATATCGTTGTGGGCGAATAAAACAAATAGAAATTGGCTTGTTCCATATAACACCCATACCTCCCCAGCTTGCAGTCATCATATTGTATGACTCTATATTGCCTGCCGTAATGAGCATCCAATCATTTGCCAAAAGTCGAAAAGTATTTTCCTGAATATTATCTGGTTTAATTAAATTAAAAGTTTTCATTTTTATAATATTAAGTTTAATAAACAAAAATAGAATCTTTTTTGCATTTCCTATTATCAATTGACAATTAAATTCATTCCAAATTTGTTTGAGAAATGTAATTTTACGTTTTATTAATAATTAATTATATATTTTCAGGCAACTATTTAAAAAACCTGAGTCTTAAAATTAGATGATCTCTTTTGGTTGATGATGATTTCTGAAGAGCAAATAATAGCGGGTTGCATAGCAGGTAAGCGCCATGAAAGAAATATGCTTTACAAAAAGTATGCTTCCAAAATGCATGGTGTATGCTTACGCTATACAATAAATAAAGCTGAAGCAGAAGACATTTTGATGGAGGGATTTATGAAAATCTATTCTAATATTAAAACATTCAGAAATGATGGTTCGTTCGAAGGTTGGTTAAAACGAATTATCATAAATACCGCCATTACTCATTACCGAAAAAATAACAAATACCACTTTATTGACATTGAACAAATAGAATTGAGTGAAATGGAAGATTCTCAAGAAGAGAATGATATTGAAGAAATGCAATTTAGCAAAGAAGAAATGCTCAATGTTATTCAACAGCTTCCCGAAGGATATAAAATGGTATTCAACTTGTTTGTTTTCGAAAATTACAGCCACAAAGAAATTGCAGAAATGCTTGAAATTAGTGAAAACACTTCTAAAACTCAACTGCTTAAGGCCAGAAAATGGCTTAGAAACAAACTGCAAGACCTGAGCATAAAAAAATTTGCAATGTTAAAGCTTTAGATTATGAAAGAAGTTAATAACAAATTAGACGATATGTTTAAGTCGGCTCTTGAAGACTACTCTCAGGAACCCTCACCTAAACTATTAAATGTATTGAACAAAAAAATGTTCTTCAAAGACATTGCGAGGTTCAATTTTAGAAATTTATTTTCTAAAAGCATTATCAAATATTCAAGCTATGTGGTTATTTCAGTTTCTACTTTTGTTGCATCATACTATTTAATTAATAACAACAAAACTGATAATAAAAATTCAAATCAAATAATAAGTCAATCGCAGATCAATACCCAAAACCATAATACTTCTGATACATTAAATAATAACATCAGAAATATTTCTTCAAATAATTCTTTAGAAAACAAAACCACTATAAATGATAGTTTAAACAATAATCAAAAAAACATTTTAAATAATAAGAATGAAGCCAATACAGTAATAAATAATTCAACCCATCAAAATTCTTTAAAAAAGATTGAACCCAATTTATCTGATAAAAACACCACAGATAATAAAAACACTGTCAACAACACTACTCAAACTGATTTAAATAAAAACAAGCTTTCGAGCAAGGGAAATTCAAAGAACAAACCCAACGGAAACAATATTTCCGATAAAAAGAATTTAGACATATCTGCCAGCGATTCTAAAAATAAATTTGAGTCAATTAAAATTCTGGAAGAAAAAAATAAAAATAAAAACACAATAGATAACAATAAGAATATTTACAATACTTCAGATTTAAAAAACATTAATTATAAGATCACCTTACTACAACCCAAACCTGCATTTACCATTAAAAACGACGGAGAAAATACCAGTAGCGATTTTATACCAATCAATGATAATAACAAAGAAACTATCAAAAAAAACAATACTAAATCAAAATATATTTTTCCTAAATATGCTATTGAAGTATATGGTGGTGGCGATTATGTAAACAAAATACTTTCTTCTCCACTAAATACTTACATTAACGAAAGAAATAAAACAGAAAAATCCATTTATACTTACAATTTTGGAGCTGATATAAAATACACACTTAAAAACACTTTTATACAAGCTGGTGTTAACAAATCAATTGTTGGCGAAAATGTTGTTATAACTACGATCAGTAAATTATTAGACAGTTCTGCAAGTCATTTTAATTACCAATACCATCAAATTATTCATATTGACACCATTGGTTGGATTCCGGTTTGGGATTCAATACATAGGGATTCAATTCCAATTCTTGATTCAGTTATATTTAACACAGTTGATAGCAATTGGGTGTCTGTTTACGATTCTGTTAATAAAGAAAACAAGTACAACATAAAAAACCGTATTAACTATATAGAAATTCCTGTTTTGATTGGTTTCAATTTTGGCAATTCTCCTTTAAGATTCAATGTTGCAACCGGAGTTTCATTTGGGTTTCTCACAAATTCAAAAGGAAAGCTTATAAGACCATATACAAACGATGTATCTGACTTTAATAAAACATACTTTCCTTTCAACAAGATAATATACAACTATATATTAAGAGCAGGGTGCTTCTATATTATCAATGAAAGATGGAGTATCTTTATGAGAGGATCATTCAAATACAATATCAATTCCATTTTCGATAAGTCCTATCCTGTAAATCAAAAATATTATACAATAGGAATACAAGGAGGAATTTCTGTTAATCTATAATAATAATTCTTAAATCAATACAACACAAAATAAAAAATCTATTTAGCTACAAAGTCCATTCTCCTTTGAGGAAAGGATTTAGGATAGGTACCTTTTTTCTCAAAGTGAAACATTTTGGAAATGTTTCACTTTTAAAACCACAAATCAATATTAGCAATAACAACTTTTCACACTAAGACTACCGCCAAAGCCCTTGTTCTTTTGGGGAATGGATTTTGGATAGGGGTCAAATCTTAATTCGTAAATCAAAAATCGTAAATAATTTTATTTCAGGCAACCTTTTCAAAATATGGTGTCTTATTAATAGAAACCAAAAAAGAAAATCATCTTATTCAATTATTTATTAATATTTAAATTAAAAAAAAATGAAAACTAAATTATTTTACTTATTGTTAATTATGGTAATGTGTCTACCTTCAATTGCCGAAAACAATTCCTTACCAAAAGACACTACAAATGGATGTACTGCATTTTATACATATAGTACAGACTCTCTTCAACGATTGACTTATCAATTTTATGGTACAGCAACCGGAACAGCACCTTTTCAATACAATTGGAATTTTGGAGATGGCAATTATTCGAACCTTCAAAATCCACTTCATGTTTTTAATAGTCCGGGTAATCATAATGTATGTCTGACTATTTCAACCGCCGATTCTTGTTCCAGTTCCTATTGCGCAATAGTTTCTGTTGATACAATTATCAATGTCAACTGTCATGCAATGTTCTATTCCTATGCCGATTCTTTAAACAACAATAGAACACTGCAATTCGTTGATGCATCAATTGGTAATGTTAATAGTTGGTCTTGGAATTTTGGTGATGGCAATTATTCGAATCTCCAAAATCCTACACATACATTTAACAATATGGGGAATTATTATGTATGTTTAAATATAACAACTACCGATTCTTGTTTCAGTTCCTATTGCGCAATAGTTTCTGTTGATTCTGCAACAAGCGGAAACTGTCATGCAATGTTTTATGCTGTTGCTGACTCAAACATAATTAACAATACCTACCATTTTATTGATGCTTCAACCGGAAATATTAATAGATGGTCGTGGAACTTTGGAGATGGAAGCACATCTACAATCCAAAACCCAACACATGCATTTAATCAAAATGGAACTTTTCAAGTATGTTTAACCATTACTGGAAGCGATTCATTAAATAATTGCTCCGATACTTATTGTCAAAACATAACAATCGGAAACCCTTCAACTTCATACTCATTAAGTGGTCAGGTAAGTGCTGATAGTTTACCTATAGATGCTGGTATAGTTAATGTTTATTCTGTTGACAGTACTTATATATTTATAAATTCAACAATTATCGATTCTATGGGTTACTACCACTTTGTTTTACCTCAGGGAAGATATATTGTCAAAGCAGAACTTTCACCAAATTCAATTTATTTTGGGCATTATGCACCTACCTATCATACCAATGCTTTAAACTGGCAACAAGCAACAATTATCAACCTAAACGATCATGTTTATTATGCCAATGTTGGACTGATAAGAATAGATTCATTTCCTGGTGCAGGTTCCATAGGTGGAAGACTATTAATAAACAACAAGAACATAACAACTTCAAATGCTGAAATACTATTAGTAAACCAATCAAATCAACCAGTGTGTTACACCAAAACAAATAATAGTGGTAATTTCACATTAAACAATCTAAGTCTCAATAACTATAAAGTATATGCAGAAATTCCAGGTTGCACCTCAACTAATGTTCCGGTTACCTTAACACAAAGTAATCAGAATTTAACTGGAGTAGTTATTTCACTTATTCCAACAGCTATTACTAAAAATTCAATAAATGCAACTTCAGTAACAAATATTTATCCAAATCCTGTAATTGACTTATTGAATATCGAAACAAATATCAGTGAAACAAAAGAAGTAGTTTGTTGCATTTACAATTCAATGGGAGTAAAAGTTGATTCTAGAACAATCCAAATGAACAAAGGTGTAAACAACTTAACCTTCGATACGAAATTGTGGGCAAAAGGAATCTATTTACTAACAATAAACTCTTCCGACAAAACAATCTCAGAAATTAAAAAAGTAATAAAATAAACAAAACATAATGTCGTTTAGTATAGATCATAGAGAATATTGCCAAGCAGATGTAGCGAAGCATCAAGCAAAACAACAACCTCATTATACTAGCTAAACGACATTCAATCATTAATTGGTTAATTAATATAAGCATCTGCTTAAGAAAAGAACGAGGGAAACCTCGTTCTTTTTGTATTTTTCTATCACATGAAACTTTCTATCACATTTTTAGCACCTCCAATTCAAACTTTAATTCTTCTCATCTCAATTTAAGTACTTCCCAATTAATTTTCAATCCTTCCTAACTCAACTTTACTTCTTCCTAATCAAACTTTACTTCTTCCCAATTAAACTTTACTCCTTCCCAACTCAACTTTACTCCTTCCCAAAGCAATTTTAATTATCTTTTTAAAAAATATTTTTTTTCATATACAATATTATTTATTCATTTACGTTTTATTTTCTATAAATAAATTTACTAAATATAAATAATTTTTAAAATGACAAATTTCAAATTTTGTTTAACACCTTTTTTACTAACATTCTTTATTCTTTTTTCATTTTCGCTCACAGCACAACAAAAAAAACATACCATCAGTGGCTATGTAAAAGAAAAAGGAAGTAAAGAAACATTAATTGGGGTTATTGTTTATTCCCCCAAATACAAAGCAGGAACTACCACCAACAATTATGGCTTTTTCAGCCTCACACTTCCTGCCGATTCTGTTGATATTTTCTTTTCATTTATTGGTTACAAGACCATTACTGAAAAACTTTTATTAGACAAAGACATTTCATTAAACATCGAAATCGAATCAGGTGTAAATTTAAGTGAAGTAGTTATTACTGCACAACAAGAAAAAGTCAGTCAAGTAAATAAAATGAGCACCATCGACATTCCCATCAAACAGGTTAAATCAATACCTGCTTTATTGGGCGAAAAAGATGTAATTAAAGTATTACAATTAATGCCCGGAGTTCAAAAAGGAAGCGAAGGAAGTAGCGGTTTTTATGTACGTGGTGGAGGTGCCGATCAAAATCTCATTATTCTTGATGATGCAACGGTGTACAATGCTTCCCATCTATTTGGTTTCTTTTCTTTATTCAATGGAGATGCTATAAAAAGTATAGAACTCACCAAAGGAGGATTTCCAGCACGATATGGAGGCAGACTTTCTTCAGTTCTTGATATAAATATGAAAGATGGAAACAAGACCAAATATAGCGGAGAAGCTGGCATTGGCATTATTGCTTCCAGACTTACACTCGAAGGACCAATCATTAAAAACAAATGCTCATTTCTTGTTTCGGGCAGGCGAACTTATTATGATATATTAACAATACCTGCTACTTTAATTTTTTCCAAGGGAACTACAAGGGCTGGGTATTATTTTTATGATCTCACATCAAAAATTAATTATGATTTAGGAGAGAAAAACAAAGTTTACATAAGTGGTTATTTTGGGAGAGATAAATTTTCTACGAAAGTAAAAGATGACTATAGTAAAATGGAATTTGGTTTGTATTGGCAAAATGCAACTGCAACTGCCCGCTGGAATCATTTGTTCAACAACAAGCTGTTTTCTAATACATCTTTAATATTCAGCAACTATCGTTTTAATATTTATGATAAAGTAGAAATGGATCAAGGAAAATTTAGTTTAAACTACCTATCAGGTATTCGCGATTATTCCATCAAGTATGATTTAGAATATCACCCCAACCCCAATCATGTTATCAGAGCAGGCTTGCTTTCCAGTTACCATTATTTTACACCCAGTGCATTTGTATTAAAAAACAACATCGATAGTGTGGATGTTAATCGGAAGAAACATATCACCGCATTTGAATCAGGTATTTATCTTGAAGATGATATTAAAATTACTTCAAAACTTAAATCAAATGTAGGAATGCGTGTAAGTCACTTTATCAATAAATCAAAAAACTATTTCAATCCCGAACCTCGCTTATCAATCAGTTATATGCTTAAGGAAGATATAGCAATTAAAGCATCTTATGCTTTAATGAATCAATATATTCATTTGTTAAGCAATACAGGCATTGGTCTCCCAACCGATTTATGGTTGCCCTCAACCGATAGAACCGGACCAGAAAAATCACAACAAATTTCTATTGGTGGTGCAAAGGATTTTATCAATAAAAACTTTGCAGTTACTCTTGAAGGATATTATAAAGAAACCAACCATGTGCTTGCCTATAAAGAAGGAACAAGTTTTCTGGGTATTGACGACCCTACCATTGAGAATGAAACAAATTGGGAAGACAATATTACTAGTGGAAAAGGTTGGTCGTATGGTGCAGAAATATTGCTTCAACGAAAAACCGGTAAACTTTCCGGATGGGTTGGTTATACCCTCTCCTGGACCCAACTTCAGTTTGACGAATTAAACTTTGGTAAGAAATATTATGCCCGCTACGATCGTCGCCACGATATTTCTATTGTTGCCATTTACGAATTAAGTAAAAAAATAACACTTTCTGGTACCTGGGTGTTTGGCACAGGAAATGCAATTACCATGCCTTTAGCTTCTTACTATGCACTGCCTCACGAACCAGGTCAGGCACTTAATAATTTAAATGTTAATAAACCAGATGTTAGCAGTTTTTTTGAGGTAAGTGAATATGGAAGTAAAAACAGTTTCCGAATGGCTCCATATCATCGTTTAGATATAGGCATTCAGTTCCATAAACAAAAGAAGAAATATGAAAGAATTTTAGAAATCAGTATATATAATGTATATAACCGTAAAAATCCATTCTTTTATTATATTGGATATGAAGATAATTCAAATAAGGAAGTATTACGGCAAATCTCCCTTTTCCCTATTATTCCTTCGTTTACTTATGCTATTAAATTTTAATTTTAACCAAATCAAATTTTAAAACAAATGAAAAAATATATTTATATAGTAGCTATAACAATCTTATTTGCCTCCTGTGATAAAGAAGTAGAAAATGTTAAGCTTCCCGAAACAACTCCCAAATTAGTAGTTTATTCATATATCTCTCCAGTTGATACAATAGTTAGCGTTTCTGTTGCAATGTCAGTCCCAATATTCAATAATACAGGTGGTACTCCGCAGGATATAACTGACGCAACTGTTATTATTTCTGATGAAAATGGGAAAAATGCTCAGTTAATATATAATAGTACTATTAAGTTATATACGATACCTGCATCCGACTTTCCCATTGTTGCAGGGGAAACGTATTTTCTTAAAGTTTCAGCTAATGATAAAATAGTTGATGCAAGTTGTACAGTTCCCTTAAACAATAATAATTCGCTCCAGATTCTTTCTTTAGATTCTAATACAAATCAATATAATGAGAAAGAATATACATTAAGGGTTAAATACAAAGATACACCAAACCAAAAAGACTACTACCGCCTATGTTCGGTTGTGAAATTAATTAATAATAATCAGGGAGAGCTCTTTACTACTTATGAAAAAATGAATTTTGAATTTGGGAATGAATTAATTGATGATAATGATAAAGATGGGCAAACATTCAGTTTTAAGCTTAAATATTATTACTATGAAAATGAATTCAGTTCTTTGATTGATTGCTTTAAAATATACCTGCTTGAGACTGATAAAGAATATTATGAATTTCATAATTCAATGAAAAATTATCAGGGAGAAAATCCTTTTTCAGAACCTGTACTCATTTATTCTAATATGAATGGGGGTTATGGTGTTTTTGGCGCTTACAATCCTTATGAATTAATAATTGACTTTTAGATATGAGGATGTCATTTTTAATATATCATCCTGGTTAACCAACCCTGAGCTTGATAAAACAAAGCGAAGAATCTCAGGGACTTCTAAAAATTGCTTTTT
>DYDE01000019.1 GCA_020718065.1 Marinifilum sp.
TCTTTAGTGTTATTTTGTGTTTTAGTGCTCCATACCTGATCGGTAGGCAAGTTGGTGGCTTAATTTTTTTTGCCACTAAAACTCCAAAACACCAAATTTCACCAAAAGTTATAATATAGGTAAGTAAGTCATTATTCAATATCAATTATTTTATCCCGAACTCAGGTTATTAATGTTAAACGAATTTATGTGATAATCGAATATTAAAAAATAAAATAATCTATAGGAAGAAATTTAATAATAAATGTAAATAATATAATCTAAAAGACATGAAAATGATTATTGAAATGTTGGGACAATATATTTAGTGTCAACAAGAAAACGCCAATAATTTCGTTACTCTTGTTTTGAAAACAGTCGTTTACCAATGCAAACTCCTTGATTTTCAAAACCACGAAAGTCCCTTAACCAAAGACAATATGTATGCAAATGTGTGTATGTGTTTGCCAAATTGTATTTTATAATGTCGCCTCTCCGAGGCTGGTTATTGGATTGTGTATGCTATGCTACCATAATGTCGCCTCTATGAGGCTGAGATTAATTTACTTTAATTGTTGTTATATTTTCATCTCTATGAAATGCCCAGTAGGTAGTAGTCAGTAGTTTATTGTTTGGTTTATGTTGTAGGACGAAGAAGTTGTTGGTAGATTGCATCTGCGAACTAAATAAAAGTAGAAGAAACAATGAAAACGAAAAAATGTTTTGAGGAGGTTATTTTCTATGTAGTTGTAAACTACGAATTATAGGGTGCGAAGTTGCAAACTTCGCACAACGGGGGGAAAAGACCTCTATCCTAAATCCTTTCTCCAAAGGAGAAAGGACTTTGGCGGTTGTTTTGGTTTTAGAGGTTTATTTTGCTAATTAATTTTGAATTGTGTTGATTTAAGAACAAGGATTAACGATTTTTGATTTGAGAAGATTAGACTCCTATCCTAAATTCTTTCTCAAAATGGGGCAAGGACTTTTGTTTCGGAGATGTCATAAAATCAAAAGAGCAGCCTTTTGAGCTGCTCTTTTTTTAAGTGGTATAAATATTTATTATTGAATAACTATTTTCTTTGAAGCAAAAGAATTATTATTCTTTAATTGAACAAAATAGACCCCCTTGTTTAAATTGCTTAGATCAACAGCAACATTTGTATTTACATTGTTTTGATTGTAAACTACAGCACCCATGGCATTGAATATGCTTAGTTCGTAAATTGATTTTGAATCATTAGCAATGAGAATATCAAATTTTCCGTTTGAAGGGTTTGGTGAAAGTTGAATGTTATTTTTGTTAAATAATTTGTTGATACCAACACCTGTTGGAGTTACCTGAGCCCATGTAGTACCTACACGAATTTCATCAATTTCAACTTTAGGAGTTGTAGAACTGTTTCTAAGACAAATAGAAGATAAAGCAGCAAATGTACCTGAACCAGTGTTACATGTAACAGAGCCAGCAGGTTCAGTTCCCCCAAGTGAAGTTGGATTTACCCATAAACTGGCAACAGTCGGTGCAGCGGATATATCATATTTAACAACAACCAAATAAGTGGTTCCGAAATTTAAATCTTGTCCGGAATCAGTATATGTGAGCGTGCCTCCAGATGTATTTCCAATTGCCAACCTGAAATTTGCTCCACTATTGGTAGATTTTATTCCAAGTCTTCCTCCAAGTATAGTTACAGAAGTACCCGCAGAAGCACCAAAACACATAAAATAATCGAAATTTGTGCCAGAAATTTGTGAATTGTCAACAACATTTATTAAAGCTGAATAATAACCTGTAGTACTAGAAGTAGTAAAAGGTTTATTTACATCGCGAGAGGTAGCATTTGCATTACTAAATAAATAAAGTTTATTTCCGGTAGGAGCTGCAAGTCCGGTGTAAGAAAGATTTCCAGCAATTAAATCAATAGTAGTTGTTTGACCTGCAGTAACACTATGAGTTGTCCAGGTGTTGGAAGATGATCCTGCATCTCCATTACCTCCAATATATGCAGGTAGGGTATAAGTAAAACTCTCCTCAATAAGTACTTGTGCATTTAATTGAAATGCTGAAAACAAAATCATTAAAATGATGATTGTTAGATTGTAATTTTTTTTCATGTGTTAAAATTTTAAATAAATGATTTGTATAAAATGATTAATAAAAAGGCAACCAATGAGGTTGCCTTTTAAAATATGTTCAAGAAAAATTATTGAATAACAATTTTTCTTGAAGCCACAGCAGCATTGTTGTTATCTTTCAATTGAACAAAATAAATGCCTTTGTTTAATTTGCTTAAATCGACAGGTAAGTTTGAATTTATGTTTGTTTTGGTATAAACAACACTACCTAAGGTGTTAAACACGTTGACATCATAAGTTGTTTTAGGAGAATAAATGATAGTTAAATTACCATTAGATGGATTAGGGGTTAGCTGAAAATTATTAAGGTCGCTAATTTCATTTATTCCAGAAGTAGTAGCACCTGCCCAAGTTGTATTAACACGGATTTCATCAATATAAGCTTTTGGAGTTCCAGCACTATTTCCAGAATCATACCCATTTCTTATACAAATAGAAGTAATTCCTGTTGGATAGTTTGTTGTAGAAGAATTATTTTCAACATTAGGAGTGGGTTCTGTTCCACCTAAAGAAGTAGGATTAACCCATAAAGAAGCCATGTGTGTGGTGATATTATATTTTACAACAACTAAATAGGTAGTTCCACAATTCAAATCCACATTATAATCAGTGAATGTCCCAGCACTTCCATTCATAATACCAAGTTTAAAATTTGAAGAAGTACTACCTTGTTTTATTCCTAATTTGCCTGCAAAAGTTGCTACTCCAGAGTTACCATTCTCTTGAGCAAAATGTATAAAATAATTTCCCACTGTTGCTCCTAAATTAGTGTTATCTGGTATGTTAATAAGAGCAGAAAAATATGCTACATTTCCAGTAATTGTAACAGCAGCATTGACATCTCTTTTTACTGCAGTTGTATTACCAGTAATATATATTCTATTACCAGTTGGGTCTGGCATACCAACATATGATAGATTGCCAGGTACAATGTTTATTGTAGAATCAGATGAATTACTATGGGTAAACCAACCATTATTATTACAAGTGGCATCAGGACAATTACCTCCAATATTGCCAGTACCAGTAAAGCCATCATAGAATTGGGCATAGGTATTGGTGTGAGAAAAAATTGCTAAAACGAGCAATCCAAAAATAAAGAGTCTAATTTTTTTCATAAATATATATTTTAGTTAGTAAAAATTTCTTTTAATAATTTGTAAAGTTAAAGATAAATTTTACACATGATATTAAAAAAAAGTTAATTTTATATTAAAGTTTTTAAATAATTCTTATTTAGTATAATATCGCAATCACCTTTAATGATAGAGATATTTAATTATGTTACTTGTTTTTATGGGGTATTTTTAAAAATGCAATTATATTTTTAAAAAAACATAAAAGGTATTGTTTAAGACAATAAATTTGCAGAAGAAATCTTTAATTATTTTAATATGATGTTAAAAATTTGAGTTAAGTCCGAAATTCGTTTATAAACAATAATGAAAAAAGTTGCCACAGATTACACAAATTATCACAGATCTGATTTTTTAGAGAGGACTCAAAATTCTATTTTATAAGAATATTGGTGAATATTAGAGAACAATACAGTAAAATAAAGTAAATTTTAAAAAACGGATATATGAAACCTTCACACATCGAACACATCGGTATTGCAGTAAAAAACCTTGAAGAAGCAATAAAGTATTATGAGCATATTCTTGGTTTAAAATGCTATGCAATAGAAGAAGTAAAAGACCAAAAAGTAAAGACCGCTTTCTTTAAAGTTGGTCAAACTAAGATAGAACTTTTAGAATCAACAGACCCTGAAGGTCCTATTGGTAAGTTTATAGAGAAAAAAGGAGAAGGAATACACCATATTGCTTTTGCAGTTGATAATATTGAAAATGCATTAAAAAAAGCAGAATTAAAAGGTGTTCAGTTGATAGACAAAGCACCACGCAAAGGCGCAGAAGGCTTAAACATTGCCTTTTTACATCCAAAATCAACTTTTGGGGTTCTAACAGAACTATGCGAAGAAGGTAATATACGGGACTTCTAAAAATTGCTTTTTCTTCGTTGGACTTCAATTTTAAAATCCTCATTTACTAAAGTAAACTCCGGTTTTAAAATTTTGTCCGCCTCGAAAAATCTAATTTTTAGAACCCCTCCATTTACTAAAAGATGAAATTTATATATTTATTTTAAAGCACTTAGATTCCATGTCAATAGAAAAAAAGATAAAAGAGTTACTTGATAAAAGAGAACAAGCAAAGCTTGGTGGTGGTCAAAAACGAATAGACACCCAACATAAAAAAGGTAAACTAACAGCAAGAGAAAGAATAGATCTGCTTTTGGATGAGGGAAGTTTCGAAGAGTTTGATATGTTTGTTACACATCGTTGTACTAATTTTGGTTTAGAAAAAGAAACATATCCATCAGATGGTGTAGTAACAGGTTTTGGTACTATAGACGGAAGACTGGTATATGTTTTTTCTCAGGATTTCACCGTATTTGGTGGTTCTTTGTCAGAAACATTTGCTCAAAAGATATGCAAAATAATGGATAAGGCTATGAAAGTAGGAGCCCCTGTTATTGGTATCAACGATAGTGGCGGAGCACGTATTCAGGAAGGAGTTCTTAGTCTCGCAGGTTATGCTGAAATATTTCAAAGAAACATTATGGCTTCGGGAGTAATACCACAAATATCGGCAATATTTGGGCCTTGTGCCGGAGGAGCAGTTTACTCTCCAGCATTAACTGACTTTACGATAATGACAAAGAAAAACAGTTATATGTTCGTTACCGGTCCGAAAGTTGTAAAATCAGTAACAGGAGAGGTAGTAACTGATGAAGAACTTGGTGGAGCCATGGTACATGGAAGCAAATCGGGAGTGAATCATTTTGTAGCAGAGGACGAACAAGAAGGGATTTTGTTAATCAGAAAATTGTTAAGCTATTTACCACAAAACAATTTAGAAGATCCTCCATTATCACCTAATACCGATCCTATAGATCGTTTAGATGATGCTTTAAATGAAATAATACCAGAAAATCCAAACAAACCATATGATGTAAAAGATGTAATTCATAGTTTGGTTGATTATGGTGAATTTATGGAAGTTCAAAGACATTATGCACCAAATATAGTTATAGGTTATGCAAAATTTAATGGAATGCCAGTAGGTATTGTTGCAAATCAACCAAATTATTTAGCAGGTGTATTGGATATAAACGCTTCGCGTAAAGCTGCTCGTTTTGTTAGATTTTGTGATGCTTTTAATATTCCTATAGTAACATTGGTTGATGTTCCCGGTTTCTTACCCGGCACAGCACAAGAATATGGCGGAATTATCATACATGGAGCCAAACTATTGTATGCTTACGGAGAAGCAACTGTTCCGAAAATTACCATAACACTTAGAAAATCTTATGGAGGAGCTCATGATGTGATGAGTTGTAAACAATTACGAGGTGATATTAATTATGCCTGGCCTTCTGCAGAAATTGCTGTCATGGGAGGTAAAGGTGCAATTGAAGTACTTTACCAAAAAGAAATTAAAGCAATAGAAAATGAAGCAGAGAGAACAGAATTTATGAACAAAAAGGAAGCAGAATATAAGGAAAAATTTGCAAACCCTTACAATGCTGCTCAGTATGGATATATAGATGATGTGATAGAACCACGCAATACCAGATTCCGTATTATACGAGCATTGCAATCAATTTCTACAAAGAAAGACACCAATCCTCCAAAAAAACATTCTAATATTCCTTTATAAAATGATTATTTATGTTTAATCTAAAAAAAACAAAAAAGAAAACGGTTGATAATTTAAATAAGACCGAAAACAAACCAAAAGAAACGCAAATAAGTGCAGAAATTTCTGCTGCAATAGCAATAGCTTTACATATGCACCTAAAAGATGTTCACGATTACGAGAAAACAATTTTAACCATACAAAAAGCTATAAGACCATATTCTCCCTGGAGTTCAAAAATCTATGGTTTAAGAGAAATCCCTTATAAATTCCCTACTCATTTATTAAATAAAAGATAATATATTATGAATAAATATAAGTTTACTATAAATGGTAACCAATATGATATAGATATTATAAATATCGAAGACAATACTGCCGAAGTATTAGTAAATGGAGCAAATTTTAAAGTTGAAGTTGACAAGACCATTCAACAGACTAAAACTCCAAAATTGGTACGTACTGTTGCTGTTCCTTCAACAGATTCAAATCCTGTTTTAGCAAAAACAAGCAGCCCTTCTGCTCCCAAGGGAGGCGGAAATATTACATCTCCATTACCAGGAACTATTATTGGGATATTAGTTAAAACCGGAGATATGGTAAGCATTGGGCAAAAACTAATAACGTTGGAAGCAATGAAGATGGAAAATAATATCAATTCAGATAAAGAAGGTAAAGTTGCTGCAATAAAAGTAAAAAACGGTCAATCGGTAATGGAAGGTGATATATTAATTATAATAGAATAAATTTTTTCTTTATTTTAAAATAAAAAATGCAGCTAATCTTTATTAGCTGCATTTTTATTAACCCAAAAAACAAAAAAATTATTAATTCAAATTATCCCAAATTGTATTTACAAATTGCAGATGTAAATATACAATCTAATTTAACCCCCAAAAGTTAAAAAATGTTAAAAAGTGTTAATTTTTAAATAAGTAATAACTGAATGAGTTAATTTTGTAGTTAATGAAAAAACAATATATCATCACTATTATTTTTATTATAACAGTTGCGTTAATCGGACTGGTTGGAATTCAATTATATTGGATTAAAAGCGCTATTTTGGTTAAAGAAGCCAATTTTGACAGAAGCGTTAATGAAGCAATGACAAATGTAATATATAAATTGGAGAAGATAGATCTTGCCAAACAAATTCAAATGTTTAATAAACAAAGTGAAAAACTATTTCATATCATTGATTCGGTTAATAAAAAGATTAATGAAGATTTTAAAAAAAACATCAATAAAAAAGACAATAAAAAAGATAAATACAAATTATACTCTTCTGCCAGTGTGCAATACGAATATACTCAGCTAGAACAAGCAAAAATTATCAAAAGTTTTGATACAGGGTACATTGAAGTAAGTCCGCAAACTAACATTTACCAGAAAATAGAAACACCTCAGATATCTACTATTATTCAAAAACATGAGCCTGGAAAAATTTCAACCAATAATCAAAATAATGAATTTGAAAAATTCTTAAATAAAACAGATATCGTTTCTGAAATTTTTGAAAACATATTTAATGTTCAAAACCAACAAACAATTGAAAAAAGAATTGATTTATTATTACTTGACTCGCTTATAAAAACCGAATTGTCAAATAAAGGAATACAAACAAATTATGAATTTGGAATATACAATCCTGCCATTAATTCTTTATTAGCAGAGAAAACAGGAAAATATCATAATGAATTAATGACCTATTCATTAAAATTCTACTTATTTCCCAATGATTTATTTGTAAATCCTCATTATTTGCTTGTGTATTTTCCTAATCAACAAAAATATCTGCTATTGCAAATGTGGATTATGCTTTTAATATCTGCTATTCTGATGCTAGTTATCATTTTTTCTTTCACTTTTACCATTGTTACAATAATAAAACAAAAGAAGCTTTCTGAAATGAAGAATGACTTTATAAACAACATGACACATGAATTTAAAACCCCTATTTCAACCATTTCATTGGCATGTGAAGCATTAAATGACAAGGACATCATAAAAACAGAAGTTTTATCATCAAATTACATAAAGATTATAAAAGATGAAAATAAAAGACTTGGAGTGCTTTCAGAAAAGATATTACAAACAGCATTGTTAGAAAAAGGTCAACTAAAGCTTAAATATGAACAGGTTAATTTAAATGAGATAATTTTAAATGTAATTAATAATATTCGACTTCAGGTAGAGAAAAAAGAAGGACAAATCATTACCAATTTAAACGAAACGAACATTATGTTATTAGCAGATAAATTACACATAACAAATGTATTTTATAATCTCTTAGATAATGCCAATAAGTATTCACCAAACAAACCTTTAATAAAAGTCAACATTCAAAAAACTTCTTCCTCAATTTCTATAAGTATTGAAGATAATGGAATAGGAATAAGTAAAGCAAACCAAAAAAGGATCTTTAATAATTTATACCGTGTACCTACCGGAAATATCCATAATGTAAAGGGATTTGGATTAGGATTGGCTTATGTAAAAATGATAGTAGAAAAACATAATGGAAAAGTAATAGTTGAAAGCGAAATAAAAACAGGATCAAAATTCACTATTATTTTTCCAATTAATAAAAACAACCAAGATGACATTATCAAAAACTAAAATTCTGCTTGCAGAAGATGATGCAAACCTAGGCTCTCTCCTTAAGTCTTATTTGGATGCTAAAGGATATGCCACTGATTTATGTGTAAATGGTATAGAAGCATATAATAGTTACATATATGAAAAATATGACATTCTCTTATTAGACGTTATGATGCCATTGAAAGATGGATTTACGCTAGCAAAAGAGATTAGAAAAAATGATGAAAATATCCCAATTATCTTTTTAACAGCAAAATCATTAGAAGTAGATGTTATAGAAGGTTTTAATTTGGGAGCTGACGACTATCTCACAAAACCGTTTAGTATGGAAGAATTACTAATGAGAATTAATGCGATTTTAAGAAGATCCACACAAAATAAACCCTCTTTACCAAAAGACAATATCTATAAAATTGGCTCTTTTATTTTTGACTACAATCATCAAACATTAACAAAAAAAGACGTTGTACAAAAACTTACATATAAAGAGGCAGATTTATTAAAGCTTTTATGCGAAAATGGTGATGAAACACTAGACAGAACTATTGCATTAAAAAAAATATGGAAGGACGACAGCTATTTTAATGCCAGAAGTATGGATGTTTATATTTTTAAACTCAGACAGTTATTTAAGTCGGATCCTAAAATTGAAGTTTTAAATATTCATGGAAAAGGATTTAAATTAATAATTAAAAATTAGGGTTTTCATTCATTTTTTCTAGGAGGAAGGTTTATAAATAACAGAAATTTACTATTTCTGTTATTTTTATTTGGTGCATATTTTTAAATGACTAATTTTGCAAACTCAAAAAGTTGAATTTCTGATAATTTAAAGCAATTATCCAAAAAACCATGTCTTCAACAATAAATTTAATTTCAGGAAATGCCTCAAGGTATCTTGCGGAAAAAATAGCTTCAAATTACGGTACTAAACTGGGAGAAGTAGTATTAAACCGTTTCAGTGATGGCGAAATACAGCCTTCATTTGAAGAAACTGTTCGTGGTAATGAATTATTCATTATCCAGTCAACCTTTGCCCCAACTGAAAACTTGTTTGAACTATTATTGTTAATTGATGCCGCTAAAAGAGCATCAGCCAGACATATAATTGCTGTTATTCCTTATTTTGGCTATGCAAGACAAGATCGTAAAGATAAACCACGAGTTCCAATAGGTGCAAAGTTGGTTGCAAATCTTTTAATTTCGGCAGGAATAAACAGAATTATTACAATGGATTTGCATGCCGATCAAATTCAAGGTTTTTTTGATATACCAGTTGATCATTTATATTCATCCGCTATTTTTCTACCATATCTAAAAAATTTAAATCTGCCCAATATGGCAATGGCGACACCAGATACTGGTGGAACAAGAAGAGCCGGAACTTATGCAAAAGCATTGGATACTGAACTTATTATTACTTTTAAGCAAAGAGCAAAAGCAAATGTTATAGAAAAAATGACAATTATTGGAGATGTTGCTGGCAGGGATATTGTTTTAGTTGATGACATTATTGATACAGCTGGTACAATAACCAAAGCTGCTGACATGATGATGGAAAGAGGAGCAAATAGTGTTAGGGCTGTATGTACGCATGCTATTCTTTCGGGTAAAGCATATGATTATATCGAAAAATCGAGTATTACTAAAGTTATTGTTACAGATACTATACCTTTAAGGAAAACCAGCAATAAAATAGAAGTACTTTCAACGGCTCCACTCTTTGCTGATGTAATTAAAAAAGTTTTCACTTATGAATCAATTAGTACACACTTTAAATTTAATGTTTAATCTATAAATAATCAAATTTTTAATAATTTAAATCAATTAATTTATGAAATCAGTATCTATTAGCGGTTCACCAAGAGTGAACGTAGGGAAAAAAGATGCAAAAGCAATCCGTGTTCAAAAAATGGTGCCTTGTGTTATATACGGAGGTAAAGAACAAATATTTTTCACTACAACAGAAGACAGTTTTAAAAATGTTGTATATACTCCAGAGATATGCACGGTTAAAATTGATATAAACGGAAAGGAATACAATTCCATATTACAGGATATTCAATTTCACCCTGTAACAGACAAAATTCTTCATGTTGATTTTCTTGAAATCTTCGATAACAAACCTATTGTAATGATGGTTCCATTAAAAACAAAAGGAACTGCACCTGGTATTATAAAAGGTGGTAAATTGACAATGAAAGTAAAAAAATTAAAAATAAAAGCATTACCAAAAAACTTACCAGACAACATTACTATTGACATTTCTAAACTTGATATAGGTGATTGTATCAGAGTAGGTGAAATAGCGGTGGAAAATATGACTATTTTAGATTCTCCAAACAACATAGCTGCTTCTGTAAGAGTTACACGAGTTGTTGTTGAAGAACAACCTGTAGAAGGCAAAACTGCTACTGATGCAACTGCTGCTGCACCTGTTGAACCAGCTAAAGATGCTGCTAAAGATAAAAAATAACAACTTATTATATTTGTTTAAAATAAAGGTATAAAGAATTTCTTTATACCTTTATTTATTAAATGCTTTAACCCATTTTGTTTTGAAATACTTAATTGTAGGTTTAGGTAATATTGGCGAAGAATATACAAATACACGCCATAATATAGGTTTTGTAATTCTTGATGCGCTTGCTAAAGAATCAAAAATAACATTTCATTCAGATAGATATGCTTCTGTATCAGAATTTAAATATAAAGGGAGAACATTAATACTTATTAAACCTTCCACTTATATGAACTTAAGCGGGAAAGCAGTTAAATACTGGATGCAAAAAGAAAACATTCCAATAGAACAAACACTTGTTATTGTTGATGATGTTGCACTTCCTCTTGGAGTATTAAGATTAAAGGGGCAAGGCAGCGATGGTGGACATAATGGTTTAATAAACATAATAGAATCATTACAAACCATTGAATTTCCCCGATTAAGGGTTGGAATAGGCAATAATTATGCCAAGGGATTTCAGGTTGATTATGTCCTTGGAAAATGGACCAGAGATGAGGAAAAAGGATTAATTCAAAAGATTCCTGTTGCCGTGGAAGTTATAAAAAGCTTTGCAGCTATAGGGATTGAAAGAACAATGAATTTTTTTAATACAAAATAATTTTTATACTTCTATCAAACCAATGGTGTTCCTGTCATAATAGAAGGAATGGGCATTTCCATTATTTTTAATATAGTAGGAGCAATATCACAGAGTCTGCCATTATTAACCTTTTTATAATCATTGTCAATTAAAATACAAGGAACAGGGTTTAATGAATGAGCTGTGTTAGGTGTTCCATCAGGATTAATTGCATAATCTGCATTGCCATGATCAGCTATTATAATTACTGAGTATTTATGCGAAACAGCTGTTTCAACTACTTCTTTAACACAGTTATCAACTGTTTCCAAAGCTTCAAGAATCGCTGAATAGAAACCCGTATGTCCTACCATATCAGCATTTGCAAAATTCAGACAGATAAAATCAGTTTCTTCTTTTATAATTTCCTTAACAATAGCATCTTTAACTTCAACTGCACTCATTGAAGGTTTTAAATCGTATGTTGCAACTTTGGGTGATTGAATTAAAATACGGCTTTCTCCTTCAAAAACATCTTCTCTGCCACCAGAAAAGAAAAATGTAACATGTGGATATTTTTCTGTTTCAGCAATTCTAATTTGTTTTTTTCCTGCATTTGCCAATAATTCACCTAAGGTATTTGATAAATCATCTTTATCATAAATAATATGAACGTTATTAAAAGATTCATCGTAACGGGTCATTGTAACATAATACAACTCTCTTTTAAACATTTCGAAATCTGGCAAATCTTTCTGAGTAAGAACAGTTGTAATTTCTCTTAATCGATCAGTGCGAAAATTGAAACATATTACAACATCATTTTCCTTGATTGTTGCTAAAGGTTGTTTATTTTCATCTACTATTACTGATGGTTTAATAAATTCATCGGTAATGCCATCCAGATAAGATTCTTCTATTGCCTGTTGAGAATTGATAACTTGTTTACCTTTGCCGTTTATCAGCATATCATATGCAAGTTTAATTCGCTCCCATCTTTTATCGCGATCCATAGCATAATATCTTCCACAAACAGTTGCAATTTTTCCAGATGAAGTTTTTAAGTGCTCTTCCAGTTCTGCAACAAAATTTTCTCCGCTTTTAGGATCAGTATCCCTACCATCGGTAATTGCATGTATAAAAACATTATTCAATTTAGCATCTTTTGCCATATCGCAAAGTTTCATTAAATGCTTGGTAGAAGAATGAACACCACCATCACTTACCAAACCTATAAAAT
This sequence comes from Marinifilum sp., assembly GCA_020718065.1. Lineage (GTDB taxonomy): Bacteria > Bacteroidota > Bacteroidia > Bacteroidales > CG2-30-32-10 > CG2-30-32-10. The sequence goes on from DYDE01000019.1 coordinate 12,741, forward strand.
GAACATTACAATTGGTTTTTTTTGCATATTCGTATGCTGTAATTATAGTTTCATTTATTTCGATGCTTTTATCTTTAATTGCTTTGTTAATTCTAACATAATCCTGATATACAATTCTTCCAGCTCCTATATTTAAATGGCCAACTTCTGAGTTTCCCATTTGTCCTTCCGGCAATCCAACATCTTCACCTGAAGTTTTCAATTGTGAATGAGGATAATTATGATATAAACTTTTAAAAAAAGGAATATTGGCATTCGCTATTGCATCAGATTTAGATTTATCTCCTTCGCCCCAGCCATCGAGAATTATAAGAATTGTTTTTTTACTCATTTTGAATGTTTCAAAAAGTTAATTACCTGAATGTTTTTTTGCAGCTTTTACAAATTCGGCAAACACAGGATGTGGTCTTGCAACAGTACTTTTGTATTCAGGATGAAACTGAACTCCAACAAACCAAGGATGGTCTTTTAATTCCATTATTTCAACAAGATTTGTTTGAGGGTTAATCCCAGAAGCTAAAAAACCATTATTTTCAAAATCCTTAAGGTATTTGTTGTTAAATTCGTAACGATGTCTGTGTCTTTCAGAAACTTCAGTCTTATTATATGTTTCGTAAGCTTTTGTTCCAACTTTTATTACGCAGGGATATGCACCCAAACGCATTGTTCCTCCCTTACTTGATACTTTTTTCTGCGATTCCATTTTATCAATTACCGGGTATTTAGCATCAATTTTCATTTCAGTTGAGTAAGCATCAGCATAACCGAGAATATTTCTTGCAAATTCCACAACAGCACATTGCATCCCAAGACATATTCCAAGAAAAGGAATGTTGTTTTCACGAACATAACGAATAGCAGTTATTTTTCCTTCTATACCTCTTTCTCCAAAACCAGGAGCAACAATTATTCCGTTAAGTCCTTTTAAAACATCTGCAACATTATTGTCCAAAATAGATTCAGAATGGATTAATTTTAGTTTAACCTTACAACCATTTAATGTTCCTGCATGAATAAAAGACTCCACAATTGATTTGTATGCATCTTTTAGTTCTACATATTTACCAACCAACCCAATTTGAATTTCGCATGAAGGATGCCTTAGACGATATAAAAAATCTTCCCATTCTTTTAAATCCGGTTCTCGCGCTATCATGTTTGTTTTTTGAAGAACCACCGAATCTAAATTTTCTTTAAGCATAAGCATTGGGACTTCGTAAATGGTGTCTGTATCAATAGACTCTATGACAGCATGTGGCTCTACGTTGCAAAATAATGCTATTTTATGACGCATTGATTCATTAAGAGGTCTTTCTGTTCTACAAACAAGTATATCTGGCTGTACTCCTGATTCCAGAAGCATTTTAACGGAGTGTTGCGTGGGTTTTGTTTTCAATTCGCCTGCTGCTGCAAGATAGGGAATTAATGTCAGGTGGATTACCAAACAATTATTGCCCAATTCCCATTTTAATTGACGTACTGCTTCTACGTAAGGAAGAGATTCAATATCACCAACGGTACCACCAATTTCGGTTATAACAAAATCGAATTTACCCATATTACCAAGTATTTTAATTCTGTTTTTAATTTCATCGGTAATATGAGGAATAACCTGAACTGTTTGACCAAGATAATCGCCTCGTCTTTCCTTTTCTATAACTGACTGATAAATTCTACCAGTAGTAACATTATTAGCTTGCGAAGTAGGAACATTCAGAAACCTTTCGTAATGACCAAGATCAAGATCTGTTTCTGCACCATCGTCTGTAACAAAACATTCTCCATGTTCATATGGGTTTAATGTTCCAGGATCAACATTTATATATGGATCGAGTTTCTGAATTGTAATAGAATAACCTCTTGCCTGAAGCAATTTCGCCAAAGAAGCAGATATTATTCCTTTTCCCAATGATGATGTAACTCCACCAGTTACAAAAATGTATTTTGTTGAGGACATAACTTAAAGAAATTAAGGTTTTTATGCCCTTTGTTTGGGGCTTTGCAAAATACTAATAATTAGGTAAATGAAGAATTTTTTTTTAATTTAATTTGAATACTTTTTTTAATTTAAATTATATTTCTTATTTTTCTTTGTTATAAAAGTGCTGGTTTTCTGGATTATAAAAGAGTATTGACGAACAAAAATTATTTAAAAAAAATCATTCGGAAATAATGTGAATTTCAACCCTTCTGTTTTTTTGCATTTCAGTGAGTTTTTTGGTATGGGGATATTTCATTCTTTTTGCTCCCATTCCTTTGTATGATAATCGGTTTTTATCTATTCCATTTTTAACCAAGAATGAAAAAATGAGTTTTGCTCTTTTTTTAGAAAGTCTATGTATAAATATTTTCTTAGGAATATTGAAAGTATATTTTTTAGGACTATTTACATGACCCTGAACTTGTAGTTTTACTGTTGGATTTTCTTTTAAAAAATTGATTAAGTTGTTAAGTGCAACGAAAGAAATTGGTAATAATTTGGTTTCATTTCCGTAAAAAAGAATGTTTTCAGCATTATATTGTATGCCTGCTTCTACTTTCTGAAGGTTAACATTAAAAACAATTAAAGTATCTGTTTTTTTTGTGATAATTTGGGTGCAATAAGGCAAATATCCTTTTGAAACCACCGTTAATAAAAATTTTTGACCTGCAATTATTTTCCCATTTAATACGGATGTGTCTTTTCTGGATATTTCGGGTGTTTTATATTTTTGTTTTGTAATATTCACCAGTTCAATATCTCCATTTATGCTTTCATTGGTGAGACTATCCAATAATACAATACGAATTGCAGCTTTCCCAATATCCTTTTTAGGAATAACTTTAACCGTATCTTTTTTAACAACCACATTCTTATCTACTGGTTTCTTTTTAATTGTAGGAGATGTTACTTTTAGGTGAATGTTTAAAGTATGTCCCATGCCATTTGCATAAACATTATCTAGTACCAGATAATAAATTTCACCTTTTTTTACTGTTAATGCTTTACTATATGGATTTCCATAACCAGAATGAACAAAATCTTCTGTTGCATCATTAGACAAACCTGTTTTACTATTTATTTGTTTGTTATTTCTGGATATATTACTTCTAATAGGTTTTACTTTCCCATTTTTAATTGAATCACAAAAATTTTTATCAGTATATTTAAATAAAAGAAAGTCATAATCATCCTTCGGGCTAATTGGAAATATATCAAATGTAAGAATACCATTTTGTTTTATAGTAAACTTATACCAAACAGTGTTGTGTTCCTTTTCAAAAGAATATAAATCTTCTTTTGGAGCATTAAATTCGTTAATCTTTCCATATCCATCTGGTGCATTGGTGGGACCAAAAAGAGTATCTTTTAGTTCAATTGGATTTGAACAATCTGCATTTTCTGTTTTTATCAAATATTTCGTTTGTGCAAAAGAAGAATTGAACACAAAAAATTGTAAGTATGTGATAATTAGAAAAAAAAGGAATTTATTCATTAAAATTTACTTTGTAAATATTATTTTACTTCTTTCAACAATTTTATAATTTTCGTTTAATAACTCAATAATATAAATACCACTTTGCTGAGAATTTGGTTTCCAGATAAATTGCGTTTGTTGTGGTTTAATTTTAAAACTATCTACTGCCTTTCCTGAAGAATTTATTATTCTGATTAAGCCTTTTGTTTTAATTGAAAAATTTATTGTAAAAGAATCACTTGATGGATTTGGAAAAACATTTAAGGATTTGTTATTAGAAGGGAACTTTTCATTTATAGAATTATAGTAATCCCAATCCCAGATAGCAAAAGCATATTCGCCTTTTCTTATACTGTCAACAGAAATATAACCACTCGAATTGTTCCCTGTTCTGGTATAATGCAGGAACTGCCAGTCCTGATTAGCATTTATTCTGTATAAAATCAATAATGAATCTGCAGAATTTAAAATAAGGCCATTATCAAAACCAGATTTACTATAATTAAATTTACCTTTTCCAATTAAGCCAGAAGAAAAAATACCATCAATTTTCCAATAGTGTGAATTTGAAATAATCAAACCCTGAATTGGGGTTTTGAAAGGATCGGGGGGAACCAGATTATGCTCAGCACGGACAAAAGCGGAATCGTTTATATGACTAACATCAAGGCTAAAATAGGTATCTGCAAAATTCTTTACACCTGTTGTTTTAACTGTTTGATAATTATCAATTGTAGCATCAGCAATTTTTTCTTCCAGATCAAGAATAACTGCAATTGGAACAAAAGGCATATGAAAAGTAGCATTTCCTGTTTGTCCCGAAAAACGAATAGTATCAGTAAATTTTTCCCAGTTTGATCCCAAAAACGTTAATTCTGCTTTATTAGAATTTGCATAAGAATTATTGCCAAGGTGTTTTTGACGAACAAACACATTTACATCTTTTATGGGTTGACCAATATTGGTAACAACAAACGAATCAACAGAAAAATGTGGAAAACCTGGAGTAAATACCCATGCATTAAAAAAATCAGTAAGATTAACACCCGTATATGATGAAAAATAATCTCTCATATTTATTGAAGATACATCTTTATAGGCATAAAAATTCAGAAAAGATTTCACTGCATTAAAAAACAAAGTGTCTCCTAAATAATTTCTCAAAGTATGCACAACTACAGCACCTTTATCATAAACAGTACTTCCATAGGTAATTGTTTCTGGTATCCCATATAATGCAAAATAACCTCCATCTTTAATATGGGTTGACGAAAGAACGTCCTTCATTCTATTGTGCATACTGGTTTTATAACTTTGTTTCCCATACAAATCTTCTCTGAAAAGTGATTCACAATATGTTGCCCAGCCTTCGTTTATCCACATATCTTCCTGAGTAGAACAAGTAATGAGATCTCCAAACCATTGATGAGAAAGTTCGTGGGCATATAGCCATTCATAAGAAGAGTTTCCTGTTATACTTGAGTTGGGATAGGCAATATTGCAAGAGTGTTCCATTGCTCCTTTTGCAGTTCCCACATAGCCAACCCGTTCCCATCTGTATGGACCCCAATATTTTTCAAAAATAAAAAGGATGTTTTTTAGGTTTGTAAATGAATTTATTGCTCTAATTGAATCAGTGGGTCTTACATAAATTCCTATAGGAATTCTACGATTAATTCCGTTAAAAGTATCCAAAATAGCAGCATAAGAGCCAACAGCTACAGATGCAAGGTAAGTTGGAATTGTATTATTCATTTTCCAATGATACTCTGTTTTATTTCCACTTACTGGTGTAACAGAAATTAAAGTGCCTCCGCAAACTGCTTTATGGTTGTTCTGGACTTTTATATAATAATCATAAGTTGCCCTGTCATTGAAAATATCTAAACAAGGAAACCACCCTTTACCAAAATTGTGAGGATATGCTTCAAAAGCAACACCAAGATTATAAGCATAACTTGCATCAATATGACCCCCCCCCCAAGCATAAGGCTCTAATTCAGGTGTTCCATGATAAAACATTCTTAAATTTATAGTATCACTAGTATTTATTGCTTGTGGTAATGTAATATTAATAATAGTATCATTGTAAGAGAATGTTTGAAAACGAACATTATTAAAAAACATAGAATCAATGGTAAATTTTAACAAGTCGAGTTGAATGTCTGCAGTATTATTTTGCTTAGGAGTTAATCTAAGATTTGTATTTGCTGTTAGAGTGGCACTTGTAAAATTTATATCCTCTATATTAATGGTATAGTGAATGACATCAAATTCTCTTGTTGTTTTTTTTATTTTCTTTTGTTGTGCTTCGGTAATATTTATTTGAAAAATAATTATGAAAAGACAACTAATTATAAATTTGAAATACATAAGGTTTAAATTTTAAGTATTAATATTATTGGGTGATTCTATAAATTCATATTGCTGATTTCTCAATTGTGGTATAAATCCAGCTTCAACTATAGCTTTTTTAATACCTTCTTCATTAAAATGATAATTTGCACCTGCAGAAGAAACAACATTTTCTTCAATCATTATTGAACCAAAATCATTAGCTCCGGCATGTAAACATAATTGACCAATGTTTTTTCCAACAGTAAGCCAGGATGGTTGAATATTTTCTATATTCGGAAGCATTATTCTTGAGATAGCAATCGTTTTTATATATTCATCTCCTGAAACTTTATTTATTTCGGGATGTTTCTTTTTTAATACCGTATCTTCGGAATGAAATACCCAAGGAATAAAAGCAATAAATCCTTTAGAAGATGCTGGTTTTTCTGCTTGTACTTCTCTGATAAATACAAGATGTTCTATCCGTTCTTCCAGCGTTTCAATATGACCAAACATCATTGTTGCTGATGTTGTAATATTTAGTTTATGTGCTTCGCGCATAACATTGAGCCATTCATTGGTTGTGCATTTGTTTTTTGATATTTTGCTTCTAACGTTATCACTTAGAATTTCAGCACCTGCTCCCGGAAGAGAATCTAATCCTGCATCTGTTAATTTCAAAAGAATTTGTTTATATGTTTTGTTTTCTAATTTGCTGATATGAACAATTTCTGGTGGACCTAATGCGTGTAGTTTAATATCAGGGTATTTATTCTTGAGTTTCTTAAATAAATCAACATAAAAACTCAAACCAAGTTTAGGATGCATGCCTCCTTGTAACAGCAATTGTCTGCCACCAAGAAGATATAACTCATCAATTTTTTCAATATATTCTTCAAAAGTTGTAATATATGCTTCTTCATTGTTTGATTTACGATAAAAATTGCAAAACTGGCATGCCGAACAGCAAATATTTGTAATATTAATATTCCTGTCAATTATCCAGGTTACAATATTTTCGGGTTTTATTTTTTTCTTTATCTGATGGGCTATTTGCATTAAATCGGCTGTTGGAAGTTCATTATATAGAAGAAGTCCTTCTTTGGCAGTTAACATTTCACGATTTAATGCTTTGTCAAGCAGCTTGTTTATTTGCATTCCAATGCTTTTGTTGGGATAGTTTTTAAGAAAATAATCTGCTTTAAATCAAAATTTGATAGTATTTTTGTTTTTCATTTCAAAAATACTACATTTTATGCAAACAAATATAAGAAAAGCTGCTAAAATTTCGAAAAACGAAAATATTCTTTTATTGGTGGAAGATGTAAAAAAGCTTAGTAAGTTTTCTTTTTCTGAAAAAGAAATTGCATATATAAAAACACAAAAAGAAAAAAATGACAAAGATTTTGTTGCAATTAATCAATTTGACAACTGGGTTTTTGTTAAATTTATTAAGAAAGAAAAAGAACTTTACCAGTTGACTGAGGAGTATAGAAAGTTTGGAGATAAACTGTTATCCAGAATAAATGAAAACAAAATTGAATCAATTGCAATAGTTGATGTTGAAGGAAAAAACAATATAATTGCTTTGTCTGTTGCCGAAGGTATGGCTTTGGGTAATTATCAGTTTTTAAAGTATAAATCTGTTTTAAAAGACAAAGTAAACACCTTGAAAATTATTTCTATTCTATCTGAAAAACTTGATTCGAAAGACATTGAGGATATGAACATAATTGTTGATGCCACATTAAAAGCAAGAACATTGGTAAATGAGCCAGTTTGCTATTTAAATGCAATAACTCTTTCGTATGAAATAGAAAAAATGCTTAAGGAAACTACTGTTAAAACAGAAATAATGAGCAAAGCAAAAATTGAAGCTTTAAAAATGGGTGGATTGTTAGCAGTAAACAAAGGTAGTGTTGATCCTCCAACATTTACAATTATGGAGTGGAAACCACAAAAAGCGATTAATAAAAATCCAATTATTTTTGTTGGCAAAGGAATTGTTTTCGATACCGGTGGTATGAATTTAAAGACCGGTAAAACCATGGAAGAAATGAAATGCGACATGTCTGGTGCTGCTGCTGTTGCTGGTGCTTTATATGCCATTGCCAAACTAAAATTGAATGTTTATGTTGTGGGGTTAATTCCGGCTACAGACAATCGTCCAGGAGGAAATGCTTATGTTCCGGGAGATATAATAAAAATGTTTAGTGGTAAAACTGTTGAAGTTCTAAATACTGACGCAGAGGGACGTTTAATATTAGCTGATGCTTTGACTTATGCTAAAAAATACAAACCAGAACTTGTTATTGATATTGCAACACTTACAGGTGCAGCCCATGCTGCAGTAGGAAAATATGGAATAGTTGCTATGGGAGATAAGTCAGAAAAAGAAATGGAACAACTTAAACAGAGTGGACATACTGTTTATGAGCGGCTTGTTGAATTTCCTTTTTGGGAAGAATATGATGAATTAGTAAAATCGAGCATTGCAGATATAAAAAACATTGGCGGTCTTTATGCTGGAGCTATAACAGCAGGGAAATTCCTTCAACATTTTGTTGATTATCCCTGGATTCATTTAGACATAGCAGGTCCTAGTTTTAATGATTCTGCTGACAGCTACAGAGGTTCTGCAGGCACCGGTGTTGGGGTTCGTCTGTTTGTTGATTTTATTAAAAACAAAAGTAAAAAAAAATAATAAGTTTATAGGTTTTAGGCTTTTAGACTATTAGACTATAGGTTGTGAGAAAATAAAAATTAGTGAAAAAGGAACATGTAGTATTTTACCAAAAATAAACTATTTAAAACGAAAAGATTATATATAAAAAGTAATATTATTAATAAATAAATAAAAAGAATAACTGATGATAAAAGAAGAACATATTAAAGTGGGTATAACCCATGGTGATATAAATGGAATAGGCTATGAAGTTATTATCAAAACTTTATTTGAACAAAAAATTCTTGAATATTGCACACCTATCGTATATGGAGCTTCAAAAATAGCCTCTTATCATAGAAAAATGGTTGAAGTTGGTGATTTTAATTTCAATTTGGTTAAAAATTCGGAATCTGCAATTGCCAAAAGAGCAAACATCATCAACATTTATGATAAAGATGTTAAAATAGATATTGGGAAATCAACAGAAATAGCTGGTCAATTATCTTTAATTTCTCTCGAAGCAGCAGTTCAGGATCTGCAAGCAAACAAAATAAATGTTCTGGTCACTGCTCCTATAAATAAAGACAATATACAATCTGATAATTTTAAGTTTCCGGGACATTCGGAATATTTAGCTCAGAAATTCAGTGTCAATCATAGCGACCACTTAATGCTAATGGTAAGTGACGGATTGAGAGTTGGTGTAGCTACTGGTCATATTCCTTTAAAAAAGGTTTCGGAAACGTTAACCATAGATCTTATTTTAAAAAAATTAGCGATTATGAATGAATCGCTAAAAAAAGATTTTGCAATCAGCAGACCAAAAATTGCAATTTTAGGTTTAAATCCACATGCTGGCGACAATGGTGTGCTTGGAACGGAAGAAACAGATATAATCACCCCTGCTATTAATAAAGCAAAAGAAAATGACATTTTAGCATTTGGACCTTATCCTTCTGATGGATTTTTTGGTTCTGGTAATTTTTCTAAATTCGATGCTGTTTTAGCAATGTATCACGATCAGGGTTTGATTCCTTTTAAAGCTATAACTTTTGAAAGTGGTGTTAATTTTACAGCAGGTTTGCCAATTGTCAGGACTTCGCCTGCACATGGTTGTGCATATGATATTGCCGGAAAAAACCTTGCTTCTCCAGAATCTTTTAGGGCTGCTTTGTATTTAGCCTGTGATATTTTTAAAAATCGCAAACAGGAGTTAGAACTTAATGCCAATCCTTTGAAAACATCTGTTCTTGAAAAAGAATAATTATTAATATCGTCTTTTACTAATAAAACATAATGAACACTAGGAAGAATTCTATAGAAGAAATATCTCATGTAATTAAAGGAGATTTAATACTGACGGGGAACGCTAACACTGAAATTAATACTATTTTAATTGACAGCAGAAAACTATTATTTATTGATAATACTATTTTCTTTGCAATTGCAACCAAAAGAAATGATGGTCATAATTATATCAATGATCTTTATAATAAAGGTGTCCGGAATTTTGTAGTTTCTAAGACCCCTGATAATATTTCACAATTAAATTATGCCAATATCATTAAGGTTTCTGATACCTTACATGCTTTACAATTATTAAGTGCAAACCATCGCAAAAAGTTTGATATTCCTGTTATTGCTATTACCGGTAGCAATGGAAAAACAATTGTTAAAGAATGGTTGTATCAGTTATTATGTGAAAGTAAAAATATTGTAAGAAGTCCAAAAAGTTTTAATTCTCAGATTGGGGTTCCATTATCCGTTTGGCAAATGGCTCCCGAACATAACCTTGCTATTTTTGAAGCAGGTATTTCTGAGACCGACGAAATGGATAAACTACAAGCAATAATACAACCAACTATTGGAATTTTTACCAACATCGGACAAGCCCATGCAGAAAACTTCCTTAACTCCAATCAGAAAATAGGGGAGAAATTAAAATTGTTTACTAAGGTCGAAACACTTATTTATTGTTCTGATTATCACGATATCAATGAGCGAATTCTTTCCTCGGGTTTGGGGAAAAAAATTAAACTGTTTTCCTGGTCTAAAAAACAAGAAAGCAATGTTGTAATTCAGCATATTAATAAAAACACAAGAAGAACAACGATTATTGCCTTATATGAAAATGCAGTGATCGAAATAAACATTCCTTTTGTGGATGATGCATCTATAGAAAATGCTATTCACTGTTGGGTAACAATGTTGTGTTTGGGTTACGAAAACGAATATATTCAAAAAAGGATTTCGCAGATCACATCCGTAGCAATGCGTTTGGAGATGAAAGAAGGCATAAACAACTGTTCGATAATTAACGACAGTTATAGTTCTGACCTAAACTCATTGAACATTGCATTGGATTTTTTGAATCAGCAAAAACAACATATTAAAAAAACAGTAATTTTATCGGATATACTTCAAAGTGGAAGAACCGATGATGATTTATATACTGAAATTTCTTCGATGCTTGTGCATAAAAACATTGACAGAATTATTGGTGTTGGAAAAGCAATTTCAAAGAACGCTGATAAATTCCAGATAGAAAAGAACTTTTATTTAACTACTTCTGATTTTCTGAACAATATAAACACTTCTGATTTTCACAATGAAAGTATTTTATTGAAAGGAGCTAGAATATTTGAATTTGAAAATATCAGCAAATTACTTCAGCAAAAAGCACACGAAACAATACTTGAAATTAATCTGAATGCGATGGTTCACAACCTGAATCATTATCGTTCTTTAATTAAACCTACAACCAAGCTAATGGCAATGGTAAAAGCTTTTTCTTATGGAAGTGGTAGTTTTGAGATTGCAAATTTATTACAGTTTCATCGTGCAGATTATCTTGCAGTTGCATATGCAGACGAAGGGGTTGAACTAAGAAAAGCAGGTATTACACTGCCGATAATGATCATGAATCCAGAGGAATCGAGTTTCGATGCCATTATTCAAAACAAACTCGAACCGGAATTATATAGTTTTAGAATTCTCAAAAAGTTCTATGAAGCTACATCAAGATACAATCTTGATACAAAAGAAGTATTTCCTATCCATATAAAAATAGACACAGGAATGCATCGGCTTGGATTTGAAAAGCAAGATTTAACAGAACTTATTGCTTTTCTTAAAGGCCAAAAACATTTGTATATAAAATCTGTTTTTTCGCATTTGGCAGCAAGCGACGAAGCTCAACACGACGATTTTACCAACAATCAAATTAAGCTTTTTAGTGAAATGGGTAAAACAATTCAGGCTGCTTTCGATTATCCTGTTCTTTTGCACATACTCAATTCTTCCGGTATAAGTCGTTTTCCTGAAGCACAATTCGATATGGTTCGTTTGGGTATTGGTTTGTATGGTATTTCATCTGAAAAAGAAGAACAAAAACTATTGCAAAATGTTGGTATTTTAAAAACGATCGTATCTCAGATCAAAAATATTCCCAAAGGAGAAAGCATAGGTTATGGCAGAAAAGCCATTGCAGTAAAAAACATGAAAATAGCAATTGTTCCTATTGGATATGCTGATGGATTGAACCGAAAACTCGGCAATGGTGTTGGTAAAATGCTTGTTGGCGGACAAATGGCTCCGATCATTGGTGCTGTTTGTATGGATATGTGTATGCTTGATATAACAGACATCAATATCAAAGAAGGAGATGAAGTAATTATTTTTAGTGACAATGTCTCTATTAATACCCTGGCTGACAATTTGGAAACCATACCTTACGAAATTCTTACAAGTGTTTCGAGGCGTGTTAAAAGGGTATATTATTACGAATAATATTAGTGGAAAAAAATAATTACTTTTTTAGATTTTCTAAACTTGATTTATTTGAAAAGAGATGTTTATTATACTCAATCATTACAATGAGAATCAATCAATAATAAATGCATTGAATCGTGACTAATTTTTAAGTTTCGGATTCCTATTTTTCCTTTTAAATAAGACTCTATCATTTGTTTAATTTTGTGATTGTATTCTGAATGAACATTTCTGGTTTCTTTAGGAAAATACAAATTAAATCGGGAAGTAAGATCATGCTTTTCGTTTCTTTTGATTGATGCACCATAATATTTGGGTTTCAAATACAAGGAAGTATCAATTGCCACAGAAAGAGGGAAAATATCATATGTAAATCCAAAAGTATTGATAACTGGCAGAATCTCTTTAAGAAGCTCCTCGTTTTCTGCACGATCCGTATCGGTTTCTTTTGCAAACCCGGTAATTATAAATAAATGAATTGCTATTCCCGCAGCACTTGCTTCCTTTAATACTCGTTTAGCTATTTTTGAAGTTGTTCCTTTTTTGTATAATTTCAATAGACGATCAGACCCTGTTTCTAAACCAAAAAAAATCTTTTTACAACCTGCTTTTTTTGCATTTTTAAATTCGGCAATATTGTGTTGTTGCTCTAATCTCAGATAGCAAATCCAAGTCAAATCTTCCTCTAAATTAGACAGTTCGCTTGATAGATTCTTGAAACGATCATATGATAATGCCTCATCAACAAAAGCAAAGCTTTTATATCCATTGGTTATATGTTCTTTCATTTCATTAATAACAGATAATAAAGAACGAATACTTTGATTATTTGTCATTTTTTGTTCTACATTTATTAATGGATGATTACAAAATGCGCATTTACTCCATGGACAGCCTCTTGCTGTTTCTATTGGGATAACTATAGTCGGTGAAAGATAATATTTCATGGGAAGTACCGAAAAGTCAGGTTTGAATGAATCATTATATTCAAAAGGTTCAGTATTAATTGAGGATTGAATCTTATTATTATTGAACCAAAGAATATTTGGAACCTGATCAAGTGGTTTGCCTTCCGATATAGCAATAATTGAGGGTTCTCCATTGGAAAAACAAATTGCATCAATAGTTTTAAAAAGCCAACTTTGCTTTATGAGAATATTTTTCCTTTGTATGAATGCATGCCCTCCAACCATTATCTTAACATTTTGCATACTTGCTCTCAGGTGAGAAGCAATTGACAATGCACTGAAAATTTGAGTATCAGAAATACAACTAATAAATATTATATCTGGATTCCACTCAATAATTTCTTCAATATGAGATTTTATCCTTTCAAAAAAAGGGAAATTCTCAGGCTTATTAACAGCAGTTTTCCAATCATCACTTTTGTTTGCAGAATATGGTGTGTGTAAATTATCCCAGTATAATTGATGATTTTCCGTTTCATCATACTCAGAATATATTGCATATTCAAGTTCTGAGTTTAATTTTGAAAATTTTTCAGCATCTTTTAATGCATCTATTCTTAAATATTGTTTGAGGGTATTTGCTATTTTTTTTTCATTTAACCTTGAAAAAATCAATTGCCAATATAGATAAAGATTTACATCCCAGGCTTTAACTTCGTGTCCTTTCGATTTCAGAACACCGGCTATAGTAGGAATACTTAAAGGGGGTTGTCTTGGATCCCATTGTGGTGGGAAAATTAAAGCGCATTTCATTTTTTAAGGGAAGTAAAAAGAATCATTCAGTTATTTGGGTAATAATGTATGGGTGAAGCTTTAAAATTAAGGCTTTCGCAAAAGTGGTTAAGGGTTTGCTTATTCTTTAATAAGAAATGGTTTAAAACTTACATCACCATTAGTGAATCCTCCTGATATTGCAATAAAATCTGTTTTTCTTTTTCATTTAAATTAAGTTTGTTAACTAATAATCAATGGCGATTTTCCAAATAAAGTTTAAACATTTATACTTGCAACAAACCTTCCTTATTTCATCTAGTTGTAATTGTATTGCCAAATTTTTATTGCATCTTATAATTATCAAATGTAAGTAAATATTTTTCAAAAATCATTAGTTTCTAATTTATTCTTTTAGACACTTTACACCTTCATATGTTTTGCATCCCTTGTTTTTACAGTTAAAAACACAATCAATATTCTTAAAAAAAATTAGCGGGAAATTTCCGAACTTTACCGATTATAAATATGAAAGGTTTTGTTATTTTTTTTTCTTTGCAAAATATTGCTTTAAGAAATGGTTAGATCGGATAAAAAAGCGGTAAAAAAAGACCAGAACAAGCCCAATGTTTTCAGTTTGCTTAAACCATACATGCCTATGGTGGTGCTGCTGGTAATAATGGCTTTGTTGGGCAATAGTATCAATCTGTTGATACCAAAAATTATTGGTAGAGCCATCGATGCTTTTTCGGCAAAACAGTTCCAGATGGAAGTAGTTTTAATAGAATTTTTTGCAGCAGCAATTGCAATATTTATTATTACCTATCTTCAAAATATTATTCAGACCTATGCTTCGGAGCGGGTTGCAAAAGACATACGCTCTCAATTATCAGAAAAAATATCCAGACAAAGTTATACTTACATATTAAAGTCGAATCCCTCTAAGTTATTAACGAACCTCACTTCCGATACAGACTCCATAAAAATGTTCGTTTCTCAGGCATTTGTAATTATTATTTCATCAGCTTTTGTAATTATCGGTACATGTGCATTGCTTCTTAGTATTAACTGGAGATTAGCTTTAGCAGTAATTTCGATAGTTCCTATTATTGGGGTAACCTTCATGGTTATTTTTAGAAAAGTGAGCGTTTTGTTTAAGCATGGCCGGGAAATAATCGATTCTTTAAACAAGATAATAAACGAAAGTATTATGGGTTCTGCATTAATAAGAGTTCTCCATTCGCAGCAACCAGAAAATTTAAAATTTCTTGAAACCAATATTAAGTCACGCAACAATGGTTTGTCAATTTTGCGTTTGTTTGCAACGCTCATTCCAATAATTATGTTTGTTTCAAATATTGCGGTTGTAACTATTCTTGCATTAGGTGGACATTATGTGGTGATGGGTTCTATGTCGCTTGGCGATTTTGCAGCTTTCAACAGTTATCTAATGCTTTTAATTTTTCCAATTCTGATGATCGGGTTTATGAGTAATATTATTGCACAGGCATCTGCTTCCTATCAAAGGATATATGATGTTTTGGAAGTTCCTGAAACCATTGAAACCGGAACAATTACTAGTAATATTAAAGGAGATATACAACTTAAAGATGTTTCTTTGTTTTATGAAGAAAAACCAGTATTAAAAAACATATCATTTTCAATTAAAGCAGGAAGCCGAACAGCCATAATAGGACCAACCGCTGCTGGTAAAAGCCAATTGTTATATTTGCTCACAAATCTTATTTCTCCAAGCTCTGGAACCATTGAATTTGATGATATTGGAATTGAAAAATATACAAAAGAATTATTTCATAGTCAGATAGGTTTTGTTTTTCAGGATAGTGTTATTTTCAATATGAGTCTTCGCGAAAATATTGCATTCAACGATAAGGTTACAAATGAATCATTGGAAAAAGCTATAGAAACAGCCGAACTTACTGACTTTATTAATTCTTTGCCAGAAAAACTAGATACAATAGTTTCTGAAAGAGGCACAAGTCTTTCGGGCGGACAAAAACAACGTATTATGCTCGCACGAGCATTGGCCATAAATCCTAAAATTCTTCTCCTCGACGATTTTACTTCTCGTGTTGACAGTAAAACAGAAAAGAAAATTCTATGCAATCTTGTTAAAAATTATCCTGATTTAACCCTTTTGTCAGTTACACAAAAAATTGCTCCAGTAAAGCATTTTGAACAAATTATACTTTTGATGGAAGGCGAAATAATTGTCACAGGTACGCATAAAGAATTAAAAGAAACCTCTCCTGAATACGCCCAGATTTATAATTCACAACGAAGCACACACCATTATGAACTATAATTTAAATCAGGCACCAGATAAAGCGGAACAAAAGGTATCAACTTTTTTGTTAATACGAAAATTGATACGTCTTATTGGAGAGGAGCGACGTAATCTTTTAATAGCACTTGCTGCTATGATTGTTAATGCTTTTTTAAGTTTAATGGGACCCTATTTGGTGGGGCATACTATTGATACCTATATTCAAACAAAACAATATCATGGGGTGTTGGTATTTGCTGGAATTTTATTAACACTTTACATTGTTGCTTTTTTTGTGAACTTTATACAAATGCGTCTGATGGGTGGTATTGGTCAACGCATGTTGTTTAGTTTACGTAATGCATTATTTAACAAACTTCAGGATCTGCCGGTTGATTTTTTTAATCAGAACAAAGTTGGCGATCTAATATCGCGTATAAATAATGACACAGACAAGGTAAATCAGTTTTTTTCACAATCGCTAATGCAATTTATTGGAAGTATTTTAACGATGACAGGTGCTGGAATATTTCTTTTAAGTATCAATCTTCCTCTGGGATTAGCAGCTTTGTCTCCTGCCGTAATAGTATGGATATTTACCAAATTTATTTCACCTTGGGTAAAACGCCGAAATGCAGCCAGTATGAAAAGTACCGGTTTTCTTAGTGCCGAAATACAGGAAAGCCTTGCAAACTTTAAAGTCATCATTGCATTCGACCGTCGAGATTATTTCAGAAAACGTTTCGAAGATGCTAACAAAGAAAACTATAAAAAATCAATACAGGCAGGTATTGCAAATAATGTATTAATGCCTGTATATACCTTTGCTGCAAATATAGGTCAGCTCATTGTAATATCATTGGGCATTTATTTAATTCTGAATGGTCATTTTACACTAGGGTTGCTAATTAGTTTTATTGCGTATGTGTCTAACTTTTACAATCCTCTGCGACAATTGGCAGCATTGTGGGCCAACTTTCAGGTGGCTATGGCTGGATGGGATCGTATTTCTCAGATATTGAATCTGGAAAGTAATTTGCAAGTGGTAGAAAACCATGATTGTGTAAAAAGCAATTCATATCTTTCATTTATAAATGTAACTTTTAAATATCCTAATGGAAAAGAAGTGTTGCATAAGGTAAGTTTCGATCTTGAACGAGGCAAGACCTATGCTCTTGTTGGTCCAACGGGTGGAGGAAAAACCACAACAGCTTCCCTCATTGCCCGACTCTATGATGCAACAAAAGGAGTTGTTCTATTGGATGGCAAAGATATTCGTTCATATAAACCAGAGGAACGCAGCAAGAAAATCGGTTTTATTCTTCAAGAACCTTTTTTGTTTTCAGGCACCATACGCGAAAATATTTTATATGGAAATAGTGAATATAAGGACTTTAACAATGAGCAATTGTCTCAGGCAATTAAAGAAGCAGGACTAGAAAGTTTGCTTGAACACTTCGACCAAAAACTAGATACAAAAATACAAACAAGTGGAGATGGTATTAGCTTAGGACAAAAACAATTAATCGCATTTATGCGCGCAGTCCTTCGAAAACCTGAATTACTGATATTGGACGAAGCTACTGCAAACATCGATACATTAACCGAAAAACTGTTGGATGAAATACTAAAGAAACTTCCATCATCTACAACGCTTGTTATTATAGCACATAGATTGAATACCATTGAAAACGCAGATGATATTTTCTTTGTAAACACAGGAAAAGTTGTTCATGCTGGTTCTCTAAACGATGCTGTAAATATGCTTCTGCACGAGAAGAATGAAAGCTAATAGAATTGTTGACGTGTTTTTTATAAACATTGTATCCTTGTTGAAGAATTAATACCTAGTTGCGTTCTAATATAGAATCACATATTATTTTTTGTTAAAAAACTATGAGTGAGATCGCAAAAGCAAAAAAAATTTAAGCAACGATGAACTTGAAAAGAAGATTTATCAAACTGTAGGTTTTTGGAGGATTCAAAAATAGCTAATAGTATATAATGCCATTAACTTTCCAAGAAAAGCAGAGGAAATAGCAAAGCACTTAGCAGTATGAAAATCATTGATAAATTAAACTGTTTCGAAATTCAACAAGCAAGGAGCTTCTGCAATAGAAACTTCAGGGGAAAGGATGTCGAAAGAATTCATATATGACAGTTGAAGACATCTACATTCAATTAGCAGTATAGTTTAATACCAAGTTGCATTCATAGAGGAAATATCCGAAAATGAATGCTTATTTGGTATTATGCTGAATCAGTTCAAAAATAATTTCAAAAGCGAAGTGCATTGAAATTGTATCTTTGAACGCAACTCGGTATAATTTTTCAAAGCGAACCATCCAAAGAAAAATTGACTTTTGCAATGTATCTATTCCTTTAAAAGAGCCTAAAGTTGTAATAATTCCCATAGATACCGCCAATTTGTGTAGGAACTTTGGAGTAATGCTTTTTAAGGAATCAATAACAAAAGAAAACCTTTTAAAATACAATGAAAAAAACCGAGACGAAGATATATCATGTATTTCAAAGAACATTTGTTAAAAATAAGGCAATGTTAGTGGGTTCAAATCATTAACTTTAGTTGTTCAGAAATAGAAAAGAACGCAAAAACCCTCAAAAACTTATAATTTCTGAGGGTTCATTTTTGTTGTCCGACTAGGTTTCGAACCTAGACTCTTCTGATCCAGAATCAGATGTGTTGCCAGTTACACCATCGGACAATGATGCGCAAAATTAGTAAAATTTTGTTTTATTGTATAAATTTATTTGTTTTTTTTCTCTTCTTTTGTCCAACTATCTTTTAATGTTAATGTACGGTTAAATATCAAATTATTTTCTGTAGTATCTTTGTCTGCACAAAAATATCCAATACGCTCAAACTGAAACTTTTCTCCTACCTTGGCTGTTTTTATAAACGGTTCAATTTTCCCTTTAATTATTTTCAGGGAATCTGTATTCAAATACGATTTAAAATCTTTACCTTCTTCCACATCGTCCGGGTTTTCTTTGGTAAACAATCTGTCGTAAAGTCTTATTTCTGTTTCAATTGCATGTTTTGCAGAAACCCAATGAATGGTTCCCTGCACTTTTCTCTTATCTGGTGAAGAACCTCCTTTAGTTTCCGGGTCGTAAGTACAATGAACTTCAATAATTTCTCCCAGTAAATTTTTCACCACATTCACACATTTAATATAAAAAGCATAGCGTAATCTTACCTCTTTTCCGGGTGAAAGTCGGTAATAATTTTTAGGAGGATCTTCCATAAAATCCTCACGCTCAATAAATAACTCCTTGCTAAATAAAACCTTTCTTTTGCCCATCTTTTCATCCTCTGGATTATTGATAGCATCTGTTTCTTCTATCAGATTATCAGGAAAATTGTCAATAATAACCTTAAGAGGATTAAGCACAGCCATTACCCTTTGTGCTTTTTTGTTCAGGTCTTCGCGAATACAATGTTCTAGTAATGCCACATCGATCATATTATCACGTTTGGCAACACCTATGATTTCAGCAAAGTTTCTTATTGATTCGGGTGTATAACCTCTTCTGCGCAAACCACAAATGGTAGGCATACGTGGATCGTCCCAACCATTTACTTGTTTTTCCTGAACCATTTGTAAGAGTTTTCTCTTACTCATTACAGTATAAGTAAGATTTAAACGTGCAAATTCAATTTGCTGGGGTGCAAATATTTCTAATTCCTTGATAAACCAATCATATAATGGACGATGTACTTCAAACTCTAAAGTACAAATTGAGTGTGTTATCTTTTCTATTGAATCTGACTGACCATGAGCAAAATCGTACATAGGATATATGCACCATTTGTTGCCTGTACGGTGATGATCTGTATGAATAATACGATATAATACAGGATCTCTCATGTGCATATTGGGAGAGGCCATATCTATCTTAGCACGCAAAACTTTTTCACCATCCTTAAATTCACCGGTTCTCATACGTTGAAAAAGTGAAAGGTTATCATCAACCGATCTATCTCTATAAGGACTTTCAATTCCTGCTTTTGTTGGAGTTCCCCTGTTTTCACTAATCTCTTCTGCCGTTAAATCACAAACATAAGCTTTCCCTTTATTTATAAGTTTAATTGCATATTCGTATATTTGTTCAAAGTAATCGGAAGCATAGTATTCTCTGTTTCCCCAGTCGAAACCAAGCCACTTAACATCCTCACGGATAGAATCAACATATTCAACATCTTCCTTTGCGGGGTTGGTGTCATCAAAACGCAAATTACACAACCCATTATATTTTTGAGCAGTTCCAAAGTTCAGACAAATAGATTTTGCATGACCAATATGTAGATACCCATTTGGTTCTGGAGGAAAACGGGTATGAACAGCTCTGTTATTTTTTTTATTGTCGATATACGCTTCAATTATCTGATGAATAAAATTGATAGGAACTTTCTTTTCTTCTGGGGTGTTTTTTAAATTGTCCATTTTAAAATTTTTATGCTTATTTGCAAAAATACAATGTTTTATCAGATAAAAACAATGTGTTGCTTGAAAATAACTTAATGCACTTCAAACGTCAGAGTACTCTAAGTACTTATATTAATACCAAATTTTATTCCCAATATTAATATTACTATTAAGCAATTCTTGTATAGTGCAACTCGTATTTACTTTATAATCATCAATTACTGATTTTGGATTTCTGACTTTTCTAACATCACCTGGCATAACAAATAATTGCTTATATGTAATTAAAGAAAATAGTTGGTTGTCTTTTATGTCTTTTTCATATTTGTTTGTAAAATAACGTATAACTGGAGCCAGATTGGCAACTTTAATACTTTTTTTAGAGATCTTAAAAACCTTGGGAAGAAAAATGTTTTTATTGCTGTTGAACATTTTATAAAAAGCATCATTCAACGCTTTTTCATTATCAAAATCAAAGCTCAATGCATATAACCCTTTGTTGTTGTCGCTTACAGGCAAAATGTTACTTATTCCTTTTATGTTTTCAATAACTTTTGCTGTAATTGCAGGTTGTTTTTTAATATCATCCATCATTGATAGATCAATGTAATCTTTAGCAACATTCATAAAAGTGCCACCCAAAACACCCAGGTCCATCGAAAAACGAATGCTTCCCGATTTGTTAGGATTTAATTTAATTTCTTCAACAATTTCAATACATCCTGATAATGAAAGGAAAACGACTATCAATAATATAAACCTTATATTTTTTTTCATGTGTTTATTTTTAATGTTTATTTAATGCACAGATGGAATGCCCAGTAAATATTCATCTCGCTTTGCATGCCTACCTATTTCGGCAGGTAACCTTTTGTTTATGGGCATTTCATAAAAATTCTATTGTAAAAAAAGCCATCCAAAATGGATAGCTTAATAATATCTTTTTTAAATTGGTTATGAATTATAACCCCATTTCAAATACATAGCACCCCATGTAAATCCGGCTCCAAAAGCTGCCAATATAATATTATCGCCTTTCTTTAATTGTTTTTCCCATTCCCAAAGACAAAGTGGTAAAGTGGCTGCAGTTGTGTTGCCAAATTTCTGAATATTTATCATTACTTTATCTTTGTTTAAACCCATTCGGTTAGCAGTTGCATCAATAATGCGCATATTAGCCTGATGAGGAACAAGCCAAGCAATATCTTCTGAAGTTAAGTTATTTCTTTTCATAATTTCGGAAGCAACATCTGCCATTTTAGAAACGGCCCATTTAAAAACTGGTTGTCCTTCCTGATATATATAATGTTCTTTTGCATCAATTGTTTGATGAGAAGCAGGTTTAACAGAACCACCTGCTTTTTGATGTAAATGTATTTTGCCAGATCCATCAACTTGTAAATTAAAATCAATAACACCAAAATTTTCAGTAGTTGATTCAAGGAGAACAGCACCAGCTCCATCACCAAAAATAGGGCAGGTAGCCCTATCAGTATAGTCAACTATAGAAGACATTTTTTCTGCACCAACAACAATAATTTTTTTATATCTTCCTGATTCAATATAAGCTGTAGCTGTAGATAGAGCAAATAAGAAACCCGAACAACCGGCATTTAAGTCAAAACTAAATGCGTTTTTTATACCTACTTTATCGCTTATAATATTTGCTGTAGCAGGAAATTGCATATCAGGTGTAACTGTAGCACAAATTAAAAAATCAATTTCTTCCGGTTTTGTTTTTGTCTTTTCTAACAACCCTTTCACTGCCTCAGCGCCAATATCAGAAGTTCCTTTTCCTTCACCCTTTAAAATTCTTCTTTCTTTAATACCGATTCGTGTCATTATCCACTCATCAGACGTATCAACCATTTTACTAATTTCTTCATTGGTGAGAATGTAATCGGGAACATATCCATGAACTCCGGTAATTACAGCTTTGATATGATTCATTATTTGTATTTTAAGTTAAAACTAAGATGTTATTATTAACTTTTAATTTGAGAAAATTTTTCTAATGCAGTTTTTATTTGTTTAGACAAATTAGCTTTAGCAATATTCCTAGATAACAATATCATATTTTTTATTGCAATATTGTTTGAAATACCATGCCCAACAACAACTGTTGAATTTATTCCTAATATTGGTGTTCCACCATATATTTCATAGTTCCACCGGTTGAAATAATCATCAGTAAGACCTCTTTTGAGCATTTGTCTGTATATTGTTTCAGCAAGTTTTAAAACAATGTTTCCTGTAAAACCATCACAAACAATAACATCTGCCTTGTCTTTAAATAAATCCCGACTTTCTATGTTTCCAATAAAATTAAAATCGGTAGAATCTTTCATTAATTTAAATGATGATTGATATAAAAGGTTGCCCTTTTCTTCCTCATCACCAATATTAAGTAAGCCTACTTTTGGATTTTTGATATTAAAAACATATTGTGAGTATATAGACCCGATTAGTGCAAATTGATAAAGATTATCCGGTTTACAATCAGGGGTTGTACCTACATCAAGCAAAACTCCTGTACTACCATCTTCCTTAGGCAAAACACCAGTAATACAAGGTCTTAAAATTCCCTGAATAGGATTTGCACTATATATTGAACCAACCAACATTGCTCCAGAATTACCAGCACTTGCAAACGAATCTATTTTGTTTTCTTTCAACAATTTAAAACCATAAACAATGCTGGACTCTTGCTTCTGCGAAAAAGCTTTAGTAGGGTGTTCATCCATTCCAATTGTATCACTAGCGTGAACAATATCAAAAAGGGTAGGATTAGTACCAGAATCTATAAGGAAATTGGTTATTACTTCACTATCACCTATCAGAACTAATTTATCATTAGGATCTAATTCTTTTTGAGCTAAAATTGAACCCTCAAGCGTAGCTTTTGGAGCAAAATCACCGCCCATAATGTCAATTCCGATTCTCATCTTTAATTTAGTTTAAGAAAAAAGGTATTAATGAAAAAAAAGGCTATAAACTAAGCAGTAGCTTGTTTTTCGATAGCTAATTTACCTCTATAATAACCACATTCTTCACAAACTTTATGATATGCAACAGTGGCGCCACAATTTGAGCAATTACCCAATGTAGGAGCAACAGCTTTGTAATGAGTTCTTCTTTTGTCTCTTCTTGTTTTCGAAATCTTATGTTTGGGATTTGGCATAACTTTAAGATTTTAATATTAATTTAATTTAATGTTTTTTAAAATTTCCCATCTGGGATCTACTTCATTTTCTTTTTTTTCTGACTTTGAAAACTCTTTTAGTTTTTCCAAAAACTCAGAATTACATTGAGAATAACCATCTTCATCATCCGGATGAATGCGTTGGATAGGTAAACTCAGGTTTATATATTCGTAAATATATTGCATTATATTTAACTCATTGTCGGATTCAGGCAAAATAAGTATTTCGTCTGTTTGTTCTATTCTTTCTTTTCCAAATTTAACAAACATTTGAAATTGAGTGTCAATCGGTAAATCAAAATAATCCAAACAACGGTCACAAATAACACTTGCAGATCCTTTAAGATTGAAATAAAAGGTTAACATTGTTTCAGACTTCTCTAAAATAACGACAACTTTAATATTCCCTTTCTGAATCTCCGACATTTCGTTGTTTTCAAAGAACGCTTCATCAATTATATAATCAAATTGATGTTTCCCGTCTGAGAGGGATTTAAAAGGTATAATAAATTGGTTTAAATAATCCAATTTTACAAATATCTAATTTAAAGCCTGCAAAGGTATAATTTCTATTTGAAAAAAAAAACGAATAATTTAAATATTTAATTTGGAAATTTTCTTTGAGTTAATCATTGTCGTCTGCATACCATTCTGCATAGGAAGTAGCTGTTTCTCTTAATTTCAAACTAAACAATTTAAGGTTTTCAGGAAATTTATCTTTCAAAACAAACGCAAAATCTAACAATAAGTTTTCGCAAGTTGGTTGAAAGTTTGTATAAACAACTTTATCAAAAAGTTTATCAGCTCGAAGATTTTCTTTTTCTTCAATTTCCTGATTTAATAAAAGTGCGTGATCGATTTTATCAATAATGTTGTCCTTAATTATTGATTTAAGCAGGGTAAAATCAATAACCATTCCATTTTTTGGATGCTTTGTGTCTTTTGTTGGTTCTCCCAAAAGTGTAACACTCAATAAATAAGAATGACCATGTATGCTGCTGCAAAGCCCATCATAGTTTAATAATGCATGAGCCATTTCGAAATGGAATTCTTTTGTAATTCTAATTTTTGACACTTTCTAATTTTTTTAAATTAATGATAAATGATCTAATAATATTTTTGTACCAATACCTATTAATACAAGACCTCCAATTAATTCAGCTTTGTTTCCCCAAAAGTAACCATACTTTTTCCCTACATAAATACCCAACAAAGAAACGAAAAAAGTAATTATTCCTATAATCACAACAGCCTTTATAATAGAAACTTCTAAAAACACAAAGCTTGTTCCTACAATGAGTGCATCAATACTTGTTGCAATTGATAAAACAATTATAATCACCACCCTATCAATATTTAAAGGTTTCTTTTCTGTGTGTTTTTTAACCGATTCAAATATCATTTTTCCACCAATTAAAACAAATATTCCAAAAGCAATCCAATGATCTATGTTTTCAATATATGTTTTAACAGACAAACCCAATAACCAGCCAATAACAGGCATTAAACCCTGAAAAAGGCCAAAGAAAAGAGCTACTTCTAATGTTTTACTTTTTGTTACATTTTTGTTTGTTGCCCCTGCAGTAATTGAAACAGCAAAACAATCCATGGCCAATCCAAATGCTATAAGTATAACCTCTAAATTATTCAAAATGAGCTAAGTTGTTTATTGTATTTTTTGAGCCTTTAATTTATTCCGAAATTGGTAAAAATAAACTAGTAATATATATCCACCAAATAAAAGAGTATTTATAGCCATGCTAAAAATAAAATTGTCTGGTTTTATTAATATACTAACGAAATAAATTGCCATAGCTCCAGATAAGTAAATAATAAAGTTCTTTATTTTATATTGAATATAATACTTTTTTTGACCAATCAAATACGAAACAATCATCATGGAAGCATAACAAGCCAAAGTTGCCCATGCAGAACCCATATAACCTAAAACAGGAATCAGGGTGTAATTTAATATTATTGTAATTATCGCTCCAAATATAGAAATATAAGCACCGTACTTGGTTTGATTCGTTAATTTATACCAAACAGAAAGATTATAAAATATTCCAAGAAACATATTGGCAAGCAACAATATAGGTACAATTTTTAAACCTTCGTAATATGGTTTATCCACAAAGTATTTTACAATATCGATGTAAAGCATTATCCCTAAAAATATTAAAGAACAAGCCAATACAAAATAATTCATCACATCAGCATAAACCTGTTTTGCATTTTGTTCTTTCGATTGAGTAAAGAAAAAAGGTTCTGCAGCATATTTGAATGCTTGTATTAGAATTGTCATCAACAAGGTTATTTTATAACAAGCAGTATAAATACCAACCTGACTCATAGCAATATCCTTTGGTAACAAATAGGATAAAAAGATTCTATCCATTGTTTCATTAACAATTCCGGCTAAACCAAATATTAATAATGGCAGAGCATACTTAAGCATCTTTTTTAGTAGAGGAAAATCAAATTTAAATTCGGTTTTCAAAATATCTGGAAGGAGAATTAGTATTGTAAACCCACTCGCTAAAAGATTTGAAATAAAAATATAACCAACTCCCACATCATTGCTATAGATTAATTCAACAATTTCTGTTAAATATCCGTTTTTTAGTAACCATGGACAAAGTAGCAAGAAAAAAAGATTAAAAACAACATTAATTACTATATTTATAAACTTGATAACAGCAAATTTTTTGGCTTTGTTTTCTGCACGGAGTTTGGCAAAAGGAATTGCAGTAATGGCATCAATGGCAACAATAATTGCACACCAATAAATAATCATTATATTTCCATTTCCTGGAATAATTGATGAAATAGGGTTTATAAAAATAAAAGTCAGAACAACAAAGAGCAATGAAGTAATTGTTAATGAAAGCATAGATGTAAAAAACAACCTTTTTTTATTTGCTTCTGTAGTGTAATAACGAAAAAAAGCTGTTTCCATTCCATAAGTTAAAATAACAGCCAAGAGGGAAACATATGCATACATATTTCCAACTATCCCATATTCACTTGGTAAGAATATACGAACATGAAGAGGAACCAGAAAATAATTTAATAAGCGAGCAACAATACTACTAATACCATAAATTGCAGTTTGTCCGGCTAATTTTTTTAAAGGATTCAATGTACTTTTTTGTTTAATAAACAGATTGCAAAAGTAATTGTTTTTGGGGTAATCTTTAAAAAATTGCTATCTTGTAATACCAAGTTGCGTTCTAAAGTGCAATATTTAAA
>DYDE01000138.1 GCA_020718065.1 Marinifilum sp.
TATTATAACTTTTGGTGAAATTTGGTGTTTTGGAGTTTTAGTGGCAAAAAATATTAAGCCACCAAAGCACTAAAACACAAAATAACACTAAAGAATTCGTTTAAAGTCACTGTTATTAAATGATTTATTATTGTATTGTTATCCCGAACTCAGGTTATTAATAAAGCTTTATGAATCGTCTCTAAAATTATTATTGAAAAAAAAGGTGCAAGTATAAACAGATAATAGTCAAATGTCAATAATTGAAAACATAGATTATTGTAAACATGTGAAAGGTTGTTTTGATAGCAACCTATTTTTGCCAGTGCTAAGCTATATTATAATGTTGAGTGAGCAAAGGCATTTTAGTCCAATCCAACTCGACTAAGCAAGAAAAAATGTTTATTTTTTATTTCGAAGGAAGTTTTTTGCAAAATCAAGAACGATATCCTTTCCTTGAATAATGTCGCTAAGGGTGGGTATAACTGTATAATCAGGAATTACCCCATTAACATCTGTTTTATCACCATTGGCTCTTCCAAAATGTTTAAACGGAGCACGGGCAATTAATTGAGTATTTGGTAACATAAAAGGAATCATATCTCCATAATCATTGCAAGGTTCTGCTGTGTTTTCACCTATCAAGGTCGCCAGCTTATAATCCTGTATGCCATTGGCTAACATGTTGGCACTGGAAAATGTTCCATTTCCAATTAAGAATACCACATTTCCTTTAAAAAAAGGTTCTGAAATCTTGTTTTTTTCAGGTTTGGATTTTACTGTTTTTTTTATCCCATTGGGTATAATATAGGAAAAAGTTTTCCAATACCACGGAATACCAATCATCCTGAAATATTGTTTCACAGGTTTGCTAATTTTCATCTCCATGGAAGCGACTAACCTATATGGTTTTTCATTAATATAAGTAAGCAGATGTTCTCCCAAATTTGAGTTGCCACCTCCATTATATCTCAGGTCAATAATTAAGTTGCTGATATTTTTTGATGCGATATCATTGAATGTAATTTTTAAAGAATCCTTAAATGCATTTAAATCGGACATGCTATAAAAATTTATATAAGCAATATCATTGTCAATGATAGCGTATTTATAATTTTTATCCGATTTTTTTTGATCATTTATTGGAGGTACAGTTATTCTTTCTCCATTAGAAATAAAATCGATGTTTTTTCCATTGTGTCTGGCTTTTATCCTAAAAGGAGCATTGATATCGTTTGCAAATAAAAGATACCCAAACATATTTTTAACCTGACTGAAGCGCCATTCATTTAATCCACCAAAATAATGTTTGAAAATACTGATCAGGGAATCTGTCCGTAAATCGTTAATTGATAAAATGGTATCCCCCATTTGTAGATTTTGTAAAATGGAATAATCCTTTTTGATAATTAATGCACTATCAGGAGTATTATAGATGGAATATGGAAATCTGTTCTTTAATGTATAATAGTATTCAATGGTTTTATTGTTATATAATAATCCTAAATGACCTTCATTGAACATCGAAATTATCTGACTAATTGCCAGCGATGATTTAAATATATTTAAAGAGTCTGGTAAGGTAAGCAATAAACTATCAATAGAATGCTTTAATTCTTTTTTAGTAAAATTATGGTAGAAATCAGTATGCGCTTTCTTTATTATGCACATCATAAATTCAATATCCTCAGCAATTTGGGCTCTTGAATATTTACTATTAATATAATCCTGGCTGAAATCTTTCTTATATAAAACCTGATTTTGCGAGAAACCACAGCATGTCGAAAGTGTTAGAAACAGGATAGCTATAATTTTTTTCATCTTAATATAGTTCATAATTAATTGTCCAATATATTGTTGTTTCAAATTGCACTTACAAGTTGTTGTGTCTTTGCTCGGCGAAGTCTCGCATACAAGCTCTTGCACTTGCTGACTAAGAAAATCATTTATAAATCTGAATCTTTAATTACTAAATTATAATATGCAGTCCCACCTTTACAAAATAAACCTTCTAAATTAGTAGAATCTGTCCAATTTGTTCTTAAATAAGGATCTATTTTTAAATTTCCTTCATCAGTATTAATTTTTAAAATATAAAATATCGATTTAACAAGTGTGTCATGATAGTTTTTATAACAAAAACTAAGATAATCTATTTTAAGAATCTTGTTTTGTATAATTGTATCAAATTGTATATCCATATTATAATTATTAAATTTTGATTTAACGTATAATAGCGTTTTTGTTTTATTAATTATTCTAAAAGAATATACTGTCATTCTTGGTTCTCGAGTACCACTACAACTAATTAAAAAGAATAAAATTACAAAAGGGATAACAATGTTTTTTTTCATAATTTCTTTTCATTAAAAGGGTAAGTAACTATATATTTTTAAATAAATAATCCTTTGCTCAGCGAAATCTTGTTTGTTGACTCTTGTGTTTGCTATCTTGGTCATTTAACTATATTATAAATTATTATTAGTCTGATAATTCCTACCAAAGATATGGCTACTCTTTATAATTAGCAACTAAATAGCTCATTTTTAGTATTTGTAGAAATAAATTGTGGGATAATAAGATTAGAAAGTTCAAATTTTTTATTGATTATTGATTATGGCTGAAAGTCTTTCACCAAATTTATCAACATCGCTTTCTTTGGTATCAAAAGAGGTAACAAAACGTACTATATTTTCTTTTGGCTGATATACATAGAAATGAAAATCTTTATGTAACTCTTCAATTAGTTTTGTAGGGAGCTTTACAAAAATCTGATTGGTCTCGGCAAGATAAATCAAACAATTAGGGATGTTTTTATTTAGCAACATTGCAAGCTTCTTACACATTTTATTGGCCCAGTTCGCATTCTTTTCCCAAAGTCTTTTTTCAAGATAAGGAATAAATTGACCTGAAATAAACCTCATTTTTGAATGTAGTTGCAATCCTTGTTTTTGTCTGTAATCGAAATGAAGGGCTAAGTCTGTATTAAAAAAAACTACTGCATCACCAAACATAAGACCATTTTTTGTAGCACCAAAAGATAGCACATCAACACCACAATCTTTGGTCAATTGTTTAAAAGAACAATCCAAAGCAACACAGGCGTTGGATATTCTTGCTCCATCCATATGCAAAAGCATATTGTTCTTGTGACAATAATCAGCAATACCTTTTATTTCTTCTATAGAATAAAGTGTACCATATTCTGTAGGTTGAGTAATGCTAACAACTTTGGGCAATGCTGTATGACGTCCCCAAAAAACACCTTCATCATAAACATTTTTTATTTGAGCTATATTGATTTTACCATTGATATTCGGTAAACTTATAAATTTACATCCTGTCCATTTTTGTGGTCCGGTAACTTCGTGTATAATAATATGAGCGATATCAGAACTTATAATGCTGTTGTATGACTGAGTCATTGCTTCTAACGACAATGTATTGGCTCCGGTTCCATTATAAACAAAAAAGACTTCAATGTCTGTACTAAATTCTTTTTTAAATAATTCGATTGCATTTGTTGTAAAAGGATCTTCGCCATAACCAGAAACATGCCCCTTGTTAATTTCCTGAAAATAATCCATTACTTCTGCACAAACACCGGCATAATTATCACTTCCAAAAGAAATTTTATCAACCATATTTTATTGATTTATATGTTAAAAAGAATAATTATTAAATTTTACCAGCTATTATAATGTATTTTATTGGTATCGAATCTTTCTGGAAATGGTCTTTCTTCGTTTGGGTATCCAATAGCTACCATACTTATGGGAATAATTTCTGCAGGTAGTTGAAATAAATCAGTAATTGCTTTTATTCTTTCCTGTTTTGGATAAACGCCAAGCCAAACAGCTCCCAATTGTTCAGCATGAGCTGCTAATAATATATTTTGAGTAGCTGCTGCACCATTTATAGCAAGATAATTATCATCATTTTCGATTGATTTATCGCCAACAACAACTATAGCAAGTGTTGCTTCTTTTAGCATCTTCCCATAAGGATGAATTTCTGAAAGAATATCGAGAGTTGTCCGATTATTGATTACAATAAATTGCCAGGAAAGTGTATTTCGGGCTGTTGGAGCATACATTGCTGCTTTAAGCAATCTATTGGTACTCTCTTCTGAAATGATGCCTTGTTTAAATTTTCTTATACTTCTTCTTGTAAGTATAGTATCCATAAAATCTGCCATATAATTTAGTTTGGTAATTTGAAAAAATCAATTTTTATATTTGCCTTTAATCAATTTAATATCACCCAATCAACAGATTTGTTTAAATACAACAAACCCTGACCAAAAGCCAGGGTCTATTAAATATTTAAGTACTTTTGAAACTACCTTCTGTTGAAATTGCTTTTTGGGAAGTTATTTCTTTTATCTCCGGCAGCTTTTGGTCTGGCAACGTTAATTACCAGTTCTTTTTCCATTAAGGTTTTTCCATTAAGGTTGTCAATTGCAGACTGTCCTTCTTCTTCATTAAGCATTTCCACAAACCCAAAACCTTTGCTTCTGCCTGTTATATTGTCTTTAATGATTTTTGCAGATGCAACTGCACCAAATTCTTCGAAAAACTGTTTTAATTCATCTTCGGTACATTTAAAATTAATGTTACCCACGTAAATGTTCATAAAAAATAAATTTAATAATTAATAATAATTTACTTTATCAAGACAAAAAAAATGAAAACAGACTGAAGATTTATTTAAAACAGAACTGAAATAAAATTTATTATCATATAAAGAACTTACAAATTTATAATATTTATTTTAATATTATTTTTATTTAACAATTTATATTTTTTTGTTCTCGGGTAAAATAGAATTATATTAAATAAAACCCATCAACATTATTTGTTGAGAGAATAGAAAACAGAAAAAATTCTATATAATATGTAGAGATTAAATAATTATTATTAATTTTGCATAAATCTGGGGCTGACCGGATTTGACAGCGAGGTTAGTGGACCTGTAAGCATGTCGAGCGTTGTGAATATGGCTCGTAAATACTAATTCTCACGCCACACAAATGGCAACAATTACGATTACGCAATGGCTGCTTAATTTTAGAAATTAAGCCCGTGCTGTTTCTCGGGAAACTTCTCTTAGCGGTGTCCCGAAGAAGCATCGCAAATGCTGAGATAAGCCTGACAAAGTCTTGGTGTCAGGACGAAAATTTAAAAGACTAAGGTTGTTGTTGGATGGCTTTTTGCCGGTAACTTCCCTACAATTAAAGAAAAGATAAGCATGTAGAAAGCATTTTTGCTACTTGTTTGGACGAGGGTTCAACTCCCTCCAGCTCCACAGAAAAAAACAAAACCCCTCTTTTATTTGGAGGGGTTTTGTTTTTAAATATGAATCTTGGATCAAATATAAAAGTTGAGGAGAGAGAATTTTTACATAAAAAACACAATACAAAATGGCATAGAAATAGATTAGAAAAAAAAATTCACTTCTGACTTCGGTTTTCCATCTTTTGACTTAAATAATGCAATTATTGATATTATCCCATAACTCTTATAATTAAATAGAACATTGTTTCTCCACAATAAGCATTCATTTTAAATTAATTCCTGTATTTTTGTAACATAAATATTATATTTTATAAATATGACCTGTAAGTTCAAAACTTTAGCATTAATCATATTATTGATATTGATACGCTTTTCTTCTGTTTTTTCCCAAATAATAATGCCGATGATCAATGGAGATCAAAATCCTTTTTGGGTGAAGTGGTACAAAATAGAAACGAATCAGTTTACAGTTATTTTCCCGAAAGGAATTGAAAAAGATGCACAAAAAGTTGCCAATACACTTAATTTCGTTTATCCTTATGTAACAAAAACATCTGTAGAAACAAAACCTTTAAATGTTGTTTTACAATCAAATCTTGCTGAGTCGAATGGTTTTGCAACAATCATTCCACGAAGAATGGAGTTTTACAATACCCCACCCCAAACATCATTTGCCGGAACAGTAGATTGGTATAGTTTGTTATCGATACATGAATTAAGACATATTACTCAATTTACCCGTTGCGATAGAGGTTTTACAAGAGTAGGACATATTCTTTTTGGTAATTATGTCCAGGAATTATTTATGATGACGGCAATGCCTAATTGGTTTTTTGAAGGAGATGCCGTTGCAACCGAAACCGCTTTAACAAATTCTGGCAGAGGCAGGTTGCCTCAATTTAATGTGGAGATGCGTTCGCTTTTGTTTGCAGGAAAAAAATACAATTACGAAAAAGTATTTTTTGGTTCCTATAAAAACTGGTATCCGGTGGATGCTTCTTATTCGATGGGCTATCAGTATATTACTTTTCTTCGTAAAACCTATGGATTAAAAAAGGTGGACAAAATGATTAAAAAAGGAGCAGGTATGTCAATAAACCCTTATTCGTTCAGTTGGGCGATGAGGAGGGCTACAGGCAATACCCCATCTAAAAATTACAAATTAATGTTAAGAGACCTTGATGTGATATGGAAAAATCAAATAGAAGGATTAACATTTACGGAAGCAAACCCTATTACCTCTCCCCGAAAGGACAATTGGACCTATAACAACTTTGCCAAATATACAAATGATGGTAACATAATCGTTTCTCGTTATGGACAAGAAGATATCTATCAGTTTGTAAAGATCAATCAACAAACAAAACAGGAGGAAAAACTATATTCATCTTATTATATGAGTTCTGATGTGCCTTTTTCAGTATCAGGAGAAAAAATGGTATGGTCAGAAACCAAAAACGATATTCGTTGGGGAAACCGGTCTTATTCAAACATTAAAATGATGAATGTTAACACCGGTAAAGAAAAAACAATCACACATAAATCAAAATTGTTTGCTCCTGCATTGAGTCCTGATGGAACTCAAATAGTTACTGTAGAATATAACAATAAGAATACTTGCAGTTTGTTAATTTTAGATTCAGAAACAGGCAAAGAAATAAAACGTTTTTCTAATCCCGAAAACGAATTGATACAAACACCAGTGTGGTCGAACGATGCTAAGTATATTGTTTTTGTAAAATTACATCCTACAAAAGGGAAAGCACTTTGCTTGTTGAATACCCAAACAGAAACTATTGAGAATATGATTGATTATAGCAACCAGAACATTGCATATCCTGTTTGCGATGGTAAATATATTTACTACGGTTCTCCTATTTCTGGTTTAGATAATATTTATGCCATTTCTATTCAAACAAAAGAAATTGTTCAGCTTACATCCAGAAAACTTGGGGCATATTATCCTGCCATTTCTGCAGATGGATCAAAACTTTTGTTTTCGGATGCAACTGACGAAGGATATATGCTAATGGAAATGCCTCTGGATATAAGCAAAGGAATTCCACTTGATAAAGTAGAGAAAAGAATAGATGACAATTACAACATACTTGTAGAACAGGAACAAAATAGAAATGTTCTGGATAGTGTTCCAACAAAAGAATATAAAATAAAAAAATACTGGGGTTCTTTTCCAATAAACAATATTTATAACTGGACCGCTTTTGGAGTCCCATATTTAAATTTAAATTTAGGTGTGCAAACACAAAACCCTCTTAGTTCTTTTGGTGCTGCTGTATATTATAAATACAATTTTAACGAAGAAGTTGGAAGCATCGATCTTAGAACAAGTTATGCCGGATTTTACCCTATCTTTGAACTGGGATATACAGATGGAGGTAGAGTTTCTACTTATGATACCACATTTAATCATCATGATACCACATTTTCTTACAGTTGGAATGAAAAGTCGGCTTATGTTGAAATGAAATTACCACTAAATTTATCATCAGGCATTTACAGTTCACAACTGGTTTTTGATGTGAAAGCATCTTCTACAAATATTTCAAAACTAAACCGTCCTGAAGCTTTTAAAAACAACAATGGTACTTTTATTCCAATCACTTATTCATTAGACTTCACAAGAGAAACAAGCTGGCTTCGCGATATGCTTCCAGTTTGGGGACAAGAATTACATTTGAGCTATGCACACACCCCTTTCGAGGGAGATTATAAAGGAGACCTATTATCTGCTCAAGGCTTTTTCTATTTCCCTGGCATAGCCAAACACCATAGTTTGTTTTTCGAAGTAGCTTATGAAAAACAAAACTCCGAAAATTACCGATTTGAAAGTAAAATTCTTTATCCACGTGGATATAGTTATATTTTCGAAAAAGAAATGATAAAGGGCAGTATAAATTATACTTTGCCTATTGCCTACCCTGATTTTAGTCTAATACATAGCATTTATATCAAGCGATTGGCTGCAAATCTTTTTTATGATTATGGGATAGCAAAAAATACTCCAAAAACTTTATACCGTTCTGCTGGTGCAGAATTGAAAAGCGAAACGTATGCTTTTCATATTCCTATACCTTTGATTTTTGGCGTAAGGGGTTCTTATTTATTCGATGGTGTTGATGATTATAAACTAGAAGCAACATTTGCACTAAATTTTAAATAAAATGAAAAAAATAAATACGATAATCTGTTTGCTATTTTTTTTATGTTTTGTAAAAGAGTCATATACACAAAACAACCAAAAGAAAATATATATTACAACCAAGGTTGTTTTTTGTAATTCATATTGCGGAGGTGCATATCCTGGCGAAGAAATTCTTGAACATTATAAACAAGAGTATGTGTTTTCAAATTCAACATTTATTTTAAAGAAAGACAGTTCCAACAAGAAAATAAAAGTAAGCACTGACAGCAATGGTATATTTAATGCCTATCTTGCTCCAGGTAAATACCATTTTTATATGACCAAACAATACAATAAGAAAATAGGAACAAACTTTAATCCCGATTGCAATGTATGGTTATCAAAGGTATTTGGTGAGTTGGAAGTATTGCCAAAAGAATCTAAATACAAAATGGTTTATTCTTTTGGTTGCAGTCCCTGCGAACCTCCACGACCTTAGACCAATAAACCCTGCTATTTAAAAAATTTTATCAATAGAAATCTTCAAGATTTGTCTCAAACTTATTTGCTGATATTCGATTTTATAATTGTAGTATCCTTTTTCTCATATACTGCAAATACAACATTTCTTCCATTTTCAAATTCAGACGAATTATAAATGTTGGTTAATTCGGGATTGTTGTGAAGCTCTTCTTTTTGAATATGCGATTCTACTACCGCAAACCAATTGTCCCAAATAACAATATCACCGGTTTTAAGTTCAGCAAGACTATATTTATTTAAGTTTAAGCTAATATTGGGATCAAAGAAATCGAACTGCAATGCTTCGCAAACATAAGGATGTGCAAAGATAATGCGATGATTTTTCTGCCAATTATTTTTTATAAAGCTGGCAGCATTAATTGCCGAAATCTGACTTCCACTCAACATCATATCTTTTTTCCAATTTATTGCAGCAGGATTTGAAGTAAAAGGAAAAACCAGAATATAACCTATCAAAAATATTTTGATAATCACCTTTATTGTCTTTTTATTTCCTAAAATCTCCTCTGTTAAAAAATTAAACCCATAAAGAGCTATTAAAGAAATCATAGGAAGAACCCCAATTAAAACCCTATTAAGTCCCATTGAATTAAAAATACCCAGATACCAAAACAAAGTATGAGCTACAAAAAAACATATAAAACCAAACAATACCAAAATAGATTCTTCGATTTTTATTTTCTTTCTAAAGGTTTTCCAAATCATACAGATAAATCCAATCCAAAACAGAAAATAGATCGGAACCCCTATTACATATATTAACTGATCAACAAAATGCATCAATTTGCCATGTCCATATGGACTCCCCATATTCGCATAAGGAATTTGATTAAATACCCATAAGAAATCTTTAAAAACAAAATATCCAGCAATAGAATAAGCAATGTGACCCAATAACAATAAAGGAATTATTTTCCATTTTCGCTTAAATAGAAAGTATAGACCAAAAACACCAATTATAATAAGTCCCTCAGAACGAATAAAAGGGGAAAAAGAAACAACAATACTAGCAATTAAATATTTTTCTTTTACACATAAATAGATGCAAACAGCAATAAGTAGAGCAAATAACAAATCGGTTAACCCAGAAAAGGTCAATATATAGTAAAGTGGAGAAAACATCATTATTATTGCAACGATTGTAAAGTTTTTCAGATTTAATACTTTTGCTGTTTTATAAGTTACGTAGATAGTTATCAACGCAATAAGTGTATTAAAAACCTTAATTCCTATAAATCCAAATTGAGCAAAAGGGCTGAAAAGTAATACATATATTGGCTTGGCCCAATGATCAAAAAAAAGCACATGATGAAGAGGAGCATATTTGGCAAATAAATAATGTGTAATACTATCGCCAGTATCTCCGGTTCCATTAAAAAAAATGATAGAAAGTGTTGCAATTACTGCATAAAGAAACAGTATTAAGTATATAATATTTTCTTTTTTTAACAACAGATTACTTTTCATTTTTATTTGTTTAAAAAAATAGTTTTATTCCCTTAGCAAACCTACATAAAATTTAACAAAAAATGAAATGATTGAATGTATTGGTAATTTATATTAATTCTACTTTACCAAAATAAAAATAATTTTTTTTTGTCATTATATAACACTAGTGTACCATGAATTTTAAAAAGTGTTTTCTCTTTTGAAGCAGGAATATAAGACCATTTCAGAAAACATATACACTGGTAATCTGAAGTGATAAATTTTATAGCCTATGATTCGAATCATAGGCTATAAATAATAGTATATATTTTTAATTTGAATACAAACAATAATGATTTTAATGTTTATACTAATTCAAATAAACAATAAGAAAATGCTATTTTTTTCTTTTTAAAAGAAAATAATTATGAGGATCACCACCCACACTTCCTGTAAATACAAATGAATTAGATATAACTTCCCAACCTTCTTTTTCATAATCCTGAATTATTTTAATAACTGGATTAAAATTAAACCATTCTTTATTTTTTGCTATTTCTTTATATTTGGTTTGCTTATACTCACCATTAATTGATATATTAATTTCATAATCTGGAAATATATCAACATCAATCGTCATATATTCAGTGGATTCTTTCTGATCGGTTTTGAAAGAAGTAAAAATTGCAATTAATCCGATAATTAATAATGCTGCAATAAATAGATTTAGATTTTTCATAATAATTTTTAGGTTAATAATTTTTATAATTCAAAAATAAATTTTTATATCCAAAATAAAAAATAAACTTTTATGCTTATCCCCTGTTGTACCTAAATAAATTTTTATCAGAAACAGCT
>DYDE01000139.1 GCA_020718065.1 Marinifilum sp.
ATTACCAGATGTTATCAAAATATATGATGCAGATCGCTTCTACTGGCCATCATCTCCATCTATTGGATGGGGACGCAAAGAAAGTATGCTTCAGGGAGATGCTCATTATTGGGGAATATGGTGGGGAATGGAATCTTTTGATGTTTATAAAAAGAAAACCGGCCGGTTTATGAGCGAATATGGATTTCAGGGAATGCCGCCTTATTCATCTTTTATGAAATTTGCACCTGCAGACTCGCTCTCTTTGAATACTGTTTTTGTGAAAAATCATCAGAAGCACCCAACAGGATACCAAACCATCAAAACATATATGGAAAGAGATTATAAAATTCCTACTGAATTCAGAGATTTTATATATGTTTCTCAATTATTACAGGCCGAAGGTATGAAAACTGCTATTGAAGCACACCGCAGAGCCAAGCCAATATGTATGGGAACACTTTACTGGCAACTTAATGATTGCTGGCAGGTTACATCATGGAGCAGTATTGATTATTATAACAATTGGAAAGCACTGCATTATTTTGTTAAAAAACTTTATGATGATGTTCTTATTTCAGTTAATAAAGAAGAAGATAGCTATAAAATTTACCTTGTATCAGATAAGTTAAAGGATATAAATGGAATTCTAAAAATAAGTATTGCTGAATTTGATGGAAAGCTTCTTTTCGAGAAGCAGATATCTTTATCAATTAATAAAAACAGCAGCGGTGTTTATTACTCGTTCAAAGATGATATGCTTAAAAATTATAATAAAAATAAGATTTATATGAGTTGCACTTTCAATGAAAATGGAGTTGAAAAGTCTTACAATAATATTTTTTATTTTTCTAGTATAAAAGACTTAATTCTTAACAAACCAAACATTCAGATAAAACAAATTGACGAAAGTAATTTTGAGCTTACCACAGACATTCTTGCTAAAAATGTATATTTATATGTTGATGGAAAAGAATTGCAAGTAAGTGACAATTATTTTGATCTGCTTCCCGGAGAGATAAAAAATATTCGCACTGAAAATAAAGGTATTACTAACCTTATTAAAACCAAAACCCTTATAGATTGTTATCCACAAATAGATAAGAAAAACAAACCCTGATGAATAACAAACAATTCAGCACCAATTCGCTTTTACTCATTACAGCCATTATCTGGGGTTTTGCATTTGTTGCCCAGCGAATGGGAATGGATTATATTGGACCTTATACTTTTAATGCCATTCGGTTTGCTTTGGGAGGATTATCACTATTTCCTCTTATATGGTACAACAGCAGACAGCAAAAAAAAATTGAAGCAGATCCAATAAAAATTAAAAACTGGCAGAAAACATGGGGCGGATTATTGCTTGGCATTGTGTTATTTTCTGCGGCATCCCTTCAACAAATTGGCCTGGTATATACCACAGCAGGAAAAGCTGGCTTTATTACAGGTTTATATGTTGTGATAGTTGCAATTATTGGATTGTTATGGAAGCAAAAATTAAAATATACTTTATGGGCTGGTGTCGTACTTGCTACAATTGGAATGTATCTTTTGAGTGTTACTGGCGATTTTAAAATTGCTTTTGGCGATATTATTGTATTGGTAGGTGCTTTCTTTTGGGCTATTCATGTTCAGTTAACCGGATATCTTTCTCCAAGAACGAATGCAATACGTTTGGCACAATATCAGTTTTTTATCTGTTCTATTTTTAGCTTTATAGCTGCATTTATTTTTGAAAAAATCACCTTAAGCAGTATAATTGATGCAACATACCCTTTGCTATATGGTGGTTTGCTTTCAGTAGGGATAGCATACACCATACAGGTGGTTGTACAAAAAACAGCTCATCCAACTTATGCAGCAATCATATTAAGTTTGGAAGCAGTTTTCGCAGCTCTTGGTGGATGGATTGTTTTAAACGAAACACTCTCTTACAGAGCCTTAATTGGATGCTGTCTGATGCTAGCAGGTATGCTTGCTGCACAGTTAGATTCTTTTAATTTAAAAAAGATGTTCAAAAATGATAAGAAAATAGAATAATGAAATTCTTTTATATTTAACAATATTTCATCCGGACTCTTAAATTCTTGAATCATTAAGTAGTGTTTGCACAAAAACTCTTCTCTAAAAAGTATTACCTTTGCATTCAGCAAAAAATAATTTGTTTTTTTAATAATATTAAAAATGAATGCAAAAAGCAATTTGATTTTCAAAACATTAAAATCATATTTCATTATTACACTCGGTTTATTCATTAATGCAGTTTCCTGGAATGCTTTTCTTATCCCTTCAAAAATTGTAGGTGGTGGTGTTACAGGCTTGGCAACACTTATTTATTTTGCAACAGATATTCCTATTTCTGTTAGTTACCTTATAATTAATGCAGTACTTATTTTGCTTGCACTTAAAATACTTGGAAAAAGTTTTGGAATAAAAACCATTTATGCAATTTTAGTCCTTACCCTCTTTTTTACTTTAGTTCCTCAGTTTATTAATAAACCAATTGTGGACGATCGTTTTATGGCTGCAATTATTGGTGGAATTTTAGGCGGAGTAAGCATTGGTCTTGTATTTACGCAAGGTGGAAGTTCGGGAGGAACAGATATTATTGCACTTATTATAAACAAATACAGGAACATCAGTCCTGGAAAAATACTTTTGGTATGCGATGTAATTATAATCGCATCATCTTTCCTCATTTTTCGTTCTATAGAAACGATAGTGTATGGTTATGTTACAATGGGGGTATTTTCCTACGTTATTGATCTGGTAATTGTAGGATCAAAACAATCGGTTCAAATATTCATATTTTCAAAAAGCAATCACTTAATAGCAGATAGAATAAGTAGTGACATAGGAAGAGGAGTTACTGTTATAAAAGGACAGGGTTGGTTTACCAAAGTTGATACCGATATATTGATGGTTATTGTTAGAAAGTATGAAATTCAAAATGTATTCAAAACAGTAAAAGAGATAGATAAAGATGCTTTTATTTCACTTGCCAGTGCAATGGGTGTTTATGGCAAAGGTTTTGATTCAATCAAATAGAGAATTAAAATCTCAAATTATTAAAAAGTAGTAACTTTATAACATTATTATAAACCCAAAGAAATGTCGCATCCTTTCCTTTTATTTTTAGATGTTGGTGGAGGAGAATTATTATTGATTTTGATTGCTGTGTTTTTGCTTTTTGGTCCCAAAAAATTTCCAGAGCTTGCCAGAGGAATTGGTAAAGGAATGTATCAAATAAAAAAAGCGACCAGAGGGATAACTGACGAATATGAAAAAGGAAAAGAAGCCATAGAAAAAGAACTTGAAGAGAAGGAAATTGAAGCTAATGAATTAAAGGAAAACGAGGAAGAAAAGAACAGTAAAAGTAACAAACAACTAGAATAATTAGCTTTTTCAAAAAAAAGTGTGAAATTTAGGTTAAAATATATAGAGCATC
Organism: Marinifilum sp.; assembly: GCA_020718065.1. Lineage (GTDB taxonomy): Bacteria > Bacteroidota > Bacteroidia > Bacteroidales > CG2-30-32-10 > CG2-30-32-10. The sequence continues at coordinate 3,431 of DYDE01000139.1, forward strand.
AAATTATAAAAAAAGTTTTGTTAAAATAATAATAATCAATTGATGGAATACGAAATAAAACCACAAAAAGGCTTTAGTTTAAACTTTCGGGAAATAATACAATATAGTGAGTTATTTTATTTTTTCACATGGCGTGATATTAAAGTGAAATACAAACAAGCTTTACTTGGTTTTTTATGGGCAATATTACAACCTTTATTCACCATGCTTATTTTTACTTTTTTCTTTGGAAATCTTTTGGGCGTTCCTTCTGACGGTATTCCTTATCCTATTTTTGCATTTTCCGGTTTGTTGATGTGGAATGTGTTTTCCTCAGGTTTGTCAAGTGCAGGCAATAGTATGGTTAGCAATGCACATATCATTAAAAAGATTTATTTCCCACGTTTGATTATTCCAATGTCTTCAGTTTTGGTTGCTGTTTTTGACTTCTTTATGTCTTTTATTGTTTTTATAGGCTTACTTATATATTTTCAAATGGATGTAGATATATTAAAAATGTGCTTATTTATCCCAGCTTCGCTATTATTAACAATTATTTGCACTTTTGGAATGGGTAGTTTTCTTGCAGCTCTTAATGTGAAATACCGTGACTTTAGATATATTATCCCATTTATGATTCAATCATTAATGTTTTTGACACCTGTCATATATCCGGTTTCAATCATTAAATACCAATGGGCTAAATATATTATTGCAGCTAACCCTATGGCTGGTGCAGTGGATCTTGCCCGTGCAGCAATTATAAACAAACCTATTCAAACCGACTTAATGTTAATTAGTGTTATTTCGGCTTTTTTGTTTTTATTTATTGGTTTGTTTTATTTTAGAAGAACAGAATATTACTTTGCAGATATAGCTTAGTTAGTACATAATAATTAGTAGTTAGTAAAAAGTAAAAAATTACCAAAACCCATATATTTTAAATATTCTATGCAAGAAGAAATCATAATCAGAGATTGTCATTCATTTGCAAAGCCAGAAGAGGTTGTTATTACCCATTCTGATATTAATATTGTAGTTGATTTTAATCATAGTATAATCAAAGGAAAAGTTACTCATACGATTAATAATATTACAGGGTCTGAAATGTTCTTTTTAGATTGTAAAGATATTATTATTGAAAAAATAACAACAGGTGTTGAAGAGAAAAAAACAACTTTTGTTTTAGCTACTCCACAGCCTTTCAAAGGCAGTGCACTTGAAATAAACATAAATAAAGATATTGATATAGTTACTATTTACTATCAAACCACTCCTCAATCAGCAGCTTTACAGTGGTTAAAACCAGCTCAAACAGCTGGAGGCAAATATCCTTTTTTGTTTACACAATCTGAAGCAATTCTTGCACGTACCTGGGTTCCTTGTCAGGATAGTCCAGGCATTAGATTTACTTATGATGCAAAAGTTAAAGTTCCAATTGGTCTCATGGCACTTATGAGTGCTAATAATTCAGTTCAAAAAACCGATGATGGAAATTATAGTTTTTCAATGAATCAACCTATACCTTCTTACTTACTCGCTTTGGCTGTTGGTGATCTTGTCTATCATCCTATAGGAAAAAGAACTGGAGTTTATGCAGAACCTTCTGAAATTGAAAAATCGGCGTATGAATTTGCAGATATGGAAAAGATGCTTATTGCTGCAGAGGAATTGTATGGTGCTTACCGATGGGAACAATTTGATGTGATTGTGTTACCACCAAGTTTTCCATTTGGAGGAATGGAAAATCCACGTTTAACATTCGCAACACCAACTATTCTTGCAGGAGATCGCTCATTGGTGAGTTTGGTAGCTCATGAACTTGCACATTCATGGTCCGGAAATATAGTTACCAATGCTACATGGAACGATTTTTGGCTTAACGAAGGGTTTACAGTATATTTTGAACGTCGTATCATGGAAAAATTAGAGGGCAAATCATATAATGATATGTTAACTGTTCTTGGATTGCATGAAATGGTTCAAACAATTAATCAATTAGGAATTGACAATGCAGACACCTGTTTAAAATTAGCTTTGAATGATAGAGATCCTGATGATGGTATGACATTGGTTGCTTATGAAAAAGGTTTTTTTCTATTATTGTTGATTGAAAAAACTGTTGGACGAGAACGCTGGGATAGATTTATACAAGATTACTTTAATCGTTTTGCCTTTAAATCGATGAACACAGAGTTTTTCCTACAATATATTGAAAGCTCATTATTTAATAACGATAAATCACAACTTGAAAAAATAAATTTGAACAAATGGATATATGGAACAGGAATTCCAGAAAATATCCCACAAGTTGTATCAGAACGTTTTGTAAATATAGATAAATGTGTTAAAGAACTGGCTGGTGGGAAAAAAGCAATTGAAATTGATACAAACAACTGGACAACCCACGAATGGTTGTATTTTTTAAGAAAACTACCAATAGATATACCTTTAGAAATAATGAAGGAATTGGATGATGCTTTTCATTTTACACAATCGGGAAATGCTGAAATACTGTGTGCATGGTTTCAAATAGCTATAAAGAATAAATATAAAAATGTATTTCTTGCATTGGATAATTTTTTGATGAGGGTTGGCAGAAGAAAATTTCTGGTGCCTTTATACAATGCTTTGTTGAACTCGGAAGATTTAAAACAATATGCAAAAGATATATATGCCAAAGCAAGACAAAACTATCATTATGTTTCAACAAATACATTGGATGAGCGTTTGCTGTGATTTTAGAAATTATTATTGGTTGATACTATCAGCAACTTCAAATTTGTTATGAACCCAAAAAGTTTAAAAATTTTTCAAAATATCCTTTTTTTCAAAAGAAGAAAAAATGGAATAATTATATTCTTCATTTTTGTATTTAATTTTTTCTGTTTCCCTAAATTAACATATTCCCAAATAGCAAATCAAATGTTCGATATTGCTGAAGAAAAACTAAATGCTAAAGATTATAATGGTGCTATTATTGAATACACAAAAGTTGTAAAAAAAGTTGATAATTTTTACGAGGCTTATATTGGAAGAGGAAGATGTTATGCAGCATTAAACAAAAAGAATGAAGCAATTACAGATTACACGAAAGCACTTTCTATTAAAAAAGATAGCCCACTGGCATTTTATTATAGATCTTTGATATATATTGATATGGGAAAAGACAAAGATGCTTTATCCGACCTTGATAATGCCATCAAATACAGAGCTTCCTATTTTGAAGCATATATCAAAAGAGCTTCTCTTAATGCTAAACTAAAAAAGTACTCCAATGCTTATGAAGACTACACCAAAGCAATAGAGCTTGATGATAAAAATGCAGATGCCTTTTATAATAGAGGCCTGGTTTGTATTTTACTTTCAAAACCAAATGATGCTATATTAGATTTCACTCAAAGCATTCAGTTAAATCCTTCTTTTGCTAATGCTTACTTCCAGAGAGGGATACTTTACGATAGCAACACCAAATATAAAGAAGCCACATACGACTATACGAAATGTATAGAATTAAAAATGGCAAATAAAGAAATCTACACCAAACGTGCTTATTCAAATTACAATTTAAAGGATTATTTAAATGCTATCAATGATTTCACCAAATTAGTAACAGTATATAAACTTAAGGATAACGACCTTTTTCATAAAAGAGGTTTATGTTATTTAAATATACTCAAATACAATGAAGCAATAAAAGATTTCACCAAGGTGTTGTCAACTGATCCTAAAAACATCATAGTACTAATAAATCGAGCATATGCTTATGAACAGTTAAAAAAACCACCTATGGCTTTGTTGGATTATAATAAAATATTGATATTAGACAGCAAAAATGCAGAAGCTTTTTATAAAAGAGGTAATATTTATTACAACCAAAAGAAGTATGACAAAGCAATGGAAGACCTGACCAATTCAATAAATAACAAACCTACACCAGATGCTTATTATATCAGAGGATTGGTATATGAAAATACAAATTTCAAAACAGAAGCCTGCACCGATTTTAAATCTGCAGCAGCTCTGGGTCATAAAGAAGCAGATAAGATTGTTAAGAAATATTGTTTTTAATCAATAAATTCCTTGAGGCTCTGCCTCGGGGTGTGCATAAGCAATTTGTTGTTGTTATTTCTTTGCCACAGATTTCACAAATTATCACAGAATTATCTGCGTGAATCTGTGCAATCTGTGGCTAATATTACCGGATACCTCGAGGCTCTGCCTCGGGGTTATTCATTCTTAAATTAAAATTATTTTTTTAAGCTTCTGATATAGTTTATAACTGCCCACCTATCCAATTCATTGGTTATTTTTTTCTCATAATTAGGCATTTCATCTCTTCCAACAAATGATTTGTAATAGATTGCACCATCAGTTTGCGATTGAAATGTAGTTGTAGTAAAATCGCCTGAAGTAGTTTTAAGTGTTTTTGCTTTAATCCCATCCCCTTTTCCAGTTTTTCCATGACAACTATTACATTCCTTATTATATAATATTTTCCCATCACTTATTGATGCTGCATCTTTTTTTGATGTGTTTTTCATGTTTTTATATTTATCCGGCACAGCCCATGGTTTGGCTGGTTTTTGTTGCTGTACGATCATAAAAGACATTAGTACAAAACAAACTAAAACCAATAAAGAGCTAATAAATAACCAATTTTTCATATCAACTTTCATAAATCCTCCGTTTTTATAATTTATTAATAAATTTTTATTCAATTACAATCTCAGTTTCCTGAGTCTTTTTTATAATTTTTTTCCCAGCACTTTTCATTTTAATAATCAGATAAATTACAATCAGAAAATGTATCCAAGCTCCACCTAATAATACAATAACAGCAATAATCATCCATAAAGGAGCAGCATCGGAATATAAACTTGGTGGTAATTCTTCACTATTGAAACTAACTGGAAGTCCCCAATTGGTAATTACACTTTTTTCAACATTACCATATAATTCATCATCTTGAATTTTAGCCAAAACAGTAAGATTGCCAATAGAATCACCAGGCAAATCATTTGGAAAATCTATGATAACTTTTCCAAAATCATCCGTTGTTGTGTTTTCTCCAATTCTTAGCAAGCTTAACATACGTTTTACACCTAAAAACACTTCTATTTGTTTCACAGGAACTCTTTGCCCAATGCTGTCTTTTGTAACAATTACTTCAACACTTTTTGATGAATCTGTTTTTATTAGATTTAATTCAATATGAATATCTTTAATAGTTATTTCAGCTATTGAATTGGAATATAATTCATCTCCATCAAAAGAAACCAAATATTTTATGCTTCCATCTACTTTTGTTGGTAAAATATAATTGGGTGATATTTGAAGTATTGCTTTCCCATCAATATTAGTTTTAATTAAGCCAATTTTTTTTGTACTATCACCGGCAAATGAAAAAGAAATATCTTTGTTAACTAAAGGAGTTGTTACATCATTAATTTTTGTTAAAAGTGAAGCTGTTAGTTCAATGGTGTTATCTGAAAGTTTATTATATACAAGTGTTAGTTCAACAGGTAATATTGTATCAGAAATAGTTTTTGTTGCAGCCATTGTTGAGTAGCAATTAAAAAAGGCCATTCCTATTGAAAACACAATACCTAGTATATACTGAAATATTTTCATTTTAAAATTTAAATTTAATCTTTTGTTTTTCTGAAAATCTCTGGTTTTTCATCTGTTTGTTCATTAAATTCAGAAACAGGAATAATGGGTGCATATTTGTTACCCAAAATAAATATTAATAGAAAAATAGCAATGCCAGCAAAAGTGAGTGCCCATTCAACCCAAGTTGCTTTGTAATTAATCCAATCTGTTCTATTATCCTGTATTGGAATATATGGAGTAAGCAAAGTGGGAACAACAAGCAGATACCGTTTCACCCAAAGTGCTAAAAGAATTAACCCTGAAACAAACACCATGCTTCTAATGCTCCTGAACCAGGGAATACCGAGAATAAATACAGGTAAACCTATACCAGTAATAGTAGAAAACCAAAACAACCATCCATATTCATTAAAATTAAATAGTTTTTCAAATAATAAAGAAGTTGTTTTTTGAGAATTATACCAATCGGTGATGTATTCACTAAAGGTAAAATAGCCATAAAACAATGCAGTAACCAACAATGCAAAACCTAAATAGTTAAAATGCTTTTTTGTTATTATATCTTCTAACTTGTAATTTTTCCTATATATCCACATTAGAATAATCAATAATGAAATTCCGGAATACACGGCAGTTAAAACAAAATAAGGGCCAAAAATAGAGCTATGCCAGCCACTTCGCAAGCTCATAGCAAACAACCATGATAAAAGAGAATAGGCAATAATGGAAGTAGGAATAATAATTGCAGCCATGATATCCTGAGTCAATTTTAAATATCTGGTTTGTTGAGGTAAATCTTTATATCCAAAAGAAAAGAATTTATAGGCTTTCTTTCTCCACTTTGGAATATTAATATTTGTAGAATCTCTTAAAAGAGCAAAATCTCGAATATGTGTAAGAAAGATATATGTGAGGCAAAAGAAAACATCAGTAGTTATTGCAATAACATCCCAGGTTATTGGTGATTGAATTCGTCCATAAATAAAAAGATAATGAATTCGGTCTAAACGTCCAAGACAAAAAAGGATATAAGGCGCCCCAACAATAAGACCTGCAATAGTCATTAATTCAAGCATTCTTAAATAAGGTTTGCCCCAATTAAATCTTCCTAAGTGCAAAATAGAACCTATCAAGGCACCAGCATAACTTATTCCTAAAAAGAAAATAAAATTTGCAGTATAAATGCCCCAAACGGCATTGTCGCGCATTCCGGTTATTATTTGCCCATCAATTATTTGTCTTATTAATGCATATAAACCTATAATGGCAATTAAAACGAGAATTATAACCCAGAAATACCATTTCTTTGTTGCTTTACCTATATAAGGAACAAATCGGGTTAAAATAGGATAATTGTCTTTATCCATAACAGCTTTTACTTTTTATTGTTTAATTTGCCAAGAATATTCTTATATTTTTGTTTGTTGTCTTCTGAAATATCATTTAACCCTCTCTCATAAGGATAGCTTCTATTTACCGGTGGAAGATAATATACATTTGGTTTTGTTCCAAGTTCTTCTAAATATCTGTAACCAGCCCTGTCATTTAATAATTGTTTAAATCGTAGTGTTTCAGAACCATTTGTTACAGCATCTTCATTCATATCTCCAAAATAAATTGCACCCATAGGACAAGACTTGGCACAATGAGGTAATTCTCCCTTTCGGCTCATATCCGGACAAAAATCACATTTTCCTACAGTACCTATTTGCTGTGGAACACTGGTTTCTGGAGAATAGGTTTGAGTGTTTTCCGGTTTTATATCAATTTTTTTCCAATTAAAAATCCTTACAGAATATGGACAAGCCACAACACAAAACTTACAACCAATGCACCTGTCTGCATCAACTAAAACAATACCATCCTGACGTTTAAATGTAGCACCTACAGGACAAACTTTAACACAAGCAGGATTATCGCAATGATAGCATGGTTTAGGAAACCAATATGGTCCAGCGTTTTCATTATCTTTCATTAAATTTACCTGAATCCATTCTTGATCCGTTTCTAATAGATGACCTTTTTGGCAACCTTCAATACATTTTCTGGCATTTTTGCA
>DYDE01000020.1 GCA_020718065.1 Marinifilum sp.
TAAACGACTGTTTTCAAAACAAGAATAACAAAATTATTGGCGTTTTCTTGTTGACACTTAATAGCTCTATTTAAAGTAAATCGTACTTTGTTATCGCCTATTCATTGTTATAGCTCTTAAGGAATACAATCAACATTTGTATATGTGTCAATTTCAAATTTCCCCACATCTGTAACTTTAAACTTAGCAGCATATTGAGGTGTTGGATTATAACCGATATAAATATTATATTTTACTTCAATATATGCTTGTAATCCTGTTGATGTTAATGGTTGCATCGTTGGGTATTTTGCTTCTAACAATACAATCAATCCTTCTTTCAATCTAGTATTAAAAGTCTTGGTGTTCTCTTCAATAGATTTTCCTGTAAATGTTCCCAACGAATCTTTCGGATATTTAATTCCATTGTAAGTGTATGTTCCTGTTCGGTTAACAACTCTAAAATCAAAATTAACACGATAAGCATTTGCACCATACCAATACTCCTCATTCTTGTAATTTTGATTAAAATAGGTACTCTTTTCAGGATCATTTTTTACATAATCACAAATTATTTGATAATCCGAAGCAACCATTGTAAATCTAATAGTTGGATCATAGAACCATGCTTCTCCATTATGTATATATTGATCTAATCTAGTTGCCCTTTCTTTCCATAATGAGCCATCGTAAGTATAAGTTGCTATATGTGTTTGAAGACCTCCTAAATAAAATTTATAACATAAAACTTTTGTATCATTTGTTTGTGCATAGGGATATTTAATTTTTAAAAAAGCAGGTAAATAATTTTGTGGTAAAATAGAGGTAGAAAAGTTATCATTAAATCCTGGTTGATTAAAACCTGTACCCATTGCATCGTAATCGGCCATCACAAGAACATAGCTTTTTACAATATCAAGGTTCCATATAGTTCCATTATAAATAAAATAACCATCAACAGAAGAAGTTAAAGAATTTTTATAATTGATAACTAAAAATTGATCTTTAATGGCATTGGGGTATATGGTATTTTTAATATAATCAGTAAGTTTTCCCATTTCTGAAACACGAACATAGCCAGAGTCTAGGCCTGCAGCTACATAATCATTTGTAGTTAAAGTGTATAATTCAACACCTGTTGCAATTGGTAAAGTGGCATTTGCATCTGGTGCTTTTAAGTTATAAGAAGTGCTAAAATCGCTTTGAATATAAACAACAGAGCCTTTATTTAAAGCTGCGAATTTGTTAGATAGAAATTGATTTGCAGCCGAACTGTAATTAACAATATTTCTATAGGGTCCAAAACTTGTATATGTTTTTATTTCTTTTGCAAGCGTGGAGTCCCATTTTGTAATAGCAGTTTTAATTGCCAAAGAACTGAAGGTTGAATAATCAGCTGCTGTCATTGTGTAAGTAATATTATCATGATAAGGGGTTTCCATTTTATCAAGATCGTTATAGATGTCTTTATTTGGGTCGCAAGCAGAGAAAAGCAATGTTGCGAATAGGGTAATTAAATAAAGTTTTTTCATATTATAATTATATTAATGTGTGATTAATTAAAAATTTATTTTTAATGAAAGGGTGGCAGTACGTCCAAAACCGTAAAATACAGTTGAAGTAAATGCATCATGATTTGATCCATCAGTAGCATCAGCTAAATATTCCACATCAAAAATATTATCAACATTTCCTATGAGTGTAGCATCCAATTTGCCAATATTAAAAAGATATTTTACATTTAAATCAAATAAATGATATGCTGGAAGTTTCCAGGCGTCTTTTCCTTTATCTGCAGATGAACTACGACCAGTAATATCAAAATATGCATAAAGATTAGCTGCATAATTATAATCAAAACCAAGTTTAACTTTAGGAAATATTTCATAATTAAGCGATAGAGATGCGGTAGTTTGGGCTGCATCTCCAACATGAATCCCATCAGCAAAAATAGAATCAGTACGAACATATACATTGTTTATATCATATATTTCTGCAACTACATCTTTATCCCATCTCCAGTCTCCAACAGAAGCCATCACAGAAATGTCGAATTTAGGAACAGGGCTTGAATTTAACGAAAGCTCAATTCCTTTGTGTAAAGCATTTAATCCAGTTATGTTTACCAAATCATTACCATTGGTTCTTGTTAATGCTTTATCAAGCCATGAAGTTTGATAAACTGTTAAATTTGCAGATAGAATCTTTGAACGAAAGCCATAACCAGCTTCATACGACATAACTCTTTCTGGTTTAACACCTTCGTTAGTTGCATTTGTAGGATATTTATAAACAAATGAAAAATATGGAGCTCTTAGAAAATAACCAGCATTGATAAATATGTTGTGGTTTCTATTTAAATTATAATTAGCTCCACCTTTGAAACTATAACCTAAAAAGTTTTTCTTTTCACTAGCTTGTCCTTGTTCTGGTGTATATAGGAAATAATCGAATCTTTGATATGTTGTATTAGAAACAGCAGCTGAAAGAAAAACAGAGTATTTATCAACAACATATTCAGCTTGACCAAACAATCCTTCCCACGTTACTTCGCCAATATAATCCCTATTAGCTTTATCTCCCACTTGCAATGGAGAACCAACAGTCCTGTTTACGTTATTGGTTACATCAATATAATAATCACCTCCAAGCAAATCCGTAATTTCGGTATAATGATAACCTTTGTAATATCTACCATCAATTCCTGCTGTAATATTGAAATTTCCTATCTGTTTATTAAAATTAGATAAAATACCATACCAGTCATGAGAATTCATGTCCATTTGGACTACAGCTTTGGAGCCCACTTGTGATGACTTGTTAGAATCTAAAACTGCTTCCCAGTTTAAATGCCCGTCATTGGTGATAAGAGTCATATCATACGGTTTGCCATTGCTTTGATATTGTAACCAATTTGCGTTTGTTCCTCTAATTCTTCTTCCACCACCGCGACCAAATGAAGCATAAACAGCTGTTGATAAATTTGTCTTTTCATTTATAATCCATGTATGGTTGAGTGACATTTGAGGTTTATGGTACTTATTGTATTGTATGGAATATATTTTTCCATTAAGATAACCATAATCTGTGTTTAGTTTTCCTTCTAAAGGACTTTTGCGATAGTCTTGAATGGAGTGTTTATAATATCGCTGGTTATGCCATTGAGGAGCACCAAAAACAGTATAAGATAATTGATGTTTTTCATTAATTTTCTTAGCAACGTTAAGAAAGTATGACCAACCTTCAAAATTGGTTCCTGTTATATAACCATCTCCTGTTGTATGAGAACCATTTGCTGTTATGGCCCATCCATTTTCCATCAAACCGGTTGATAAAGTAAAGGCTGTTTTTTGATAATTGTCATTTCCCATACCATAATAAATGGAGCCACCTTTTTTAGCATCAATTGATTTTGTAATAATGTTAATAGTTCCACCAACAGAAGACAATGCTAATTTTGAGGCACCTAATCCTCGCTGAACTTGCATAGTTCTTGTTACATCAGAAAGCCCCGCCCAATTAGACCAATAAACAGTACCGCTTTCCATATCGTTAACAGGAACACCATTAATTAAAACACCTATATTGTTTGAAGAAAAACCTCGTAAATTAATTCTTCCATCACCAAATCCACCACCTGTTTTTGTTGCATAAACACTGGGAGTTGACTTTAATATTTCTGGAAATTCACGAGTTCCAAGTTTTTCTTGTATCAACATTGGATTGATTGTGGAAACTGATATTGGTGTTTTTCTATCAATAGCAAATGAAGCTACAATTTTAATTTCATCCAAACCAATTGCATCATTTTCTAATGTTATTGTGCCAAGATCCTTGGTTTCCCCGTTCGAAATAGTTACAGGGATAGATTTTTTAGAATAACCTATAAAGCTGATTTCTAAATTAAATTCACCAGGTTTAACTTTAAAAGAAAAACTGCCATCAAGTGCAGAAGTTGTTCCTGTTCCGGATCCTTCTACCATGATAATGGCTCCTATTAATTCCTCATTGGTTTTGGCATCAATGATTTTGCCCTTTATTAATGTCTGTGCATAAAGTGATGACAACATTAAAAAGCTAATTACTAAAATAAGTAAAGGTTTTTTCATAAAAATATATGTTTAGTTTATAAATATATTCTTTTGCAAGATATGTAAAATAATTATTGAACTAAAATATTAATAAGAATTAATGAAAAATTAATATTGATTTTAACCTTCTGTTTTTTATTACTATTAAAATTCTGTATGTTTGTATTATCAAACATGCATAAATAATTTTATTCTGAATACTGAAGAACAAAATATAATAAATACTCTTGATGAAGCTACTTTTCAATTGCTTTTTAAAAGTAATTTTAAAGGGCTTTGTTGGTTTGCTGTAAAATATGTGAAGGACTTGGATACCGCCAAGGAGATTGTTCAAGATGCGTTTATCGCTTTATGGGAAAAAAGAGAAAGTATTGATTTATCTAAGCCAGTGAAATCGTATCTTTCTACTATGATTTATAATAAAAGTCTTAATTACTTGCGAGATAACAAAAAGTTCAACAAAGATATACTTAGTTTCGAAAATATTTATCCAGATGCAGGTTATCACCAAACAAACAAGCTTATAGAAGAGGAAATAAGCAGGAAAATTAAGAGTGCAATTGAAGAATTGCCCGAAAAATGCAGAGAAGTTTTTGTACTAAGTCGTTACGAAAACCTGAAATATCAACAAATTGCGGATAAACTTCAAATTTCTGTAAAAACAGTGGAGGCTCAAATGTCGAAAGCATTGCAACATATGAGAACAAGGCTGGTTGATTATATAACTATAATGATGATTTTTTATAGCATATTTAAAAACAAATAAAATTATTAAAATGAATAAGGGTAATAACAAACTTGTGTGTATTAGAGTTGTAAGTTAGAAAATGGAAAACAATTCAACATACTATATAGACCTGATTACAAGGTATTTCACCGCAGAGGCAAGCGAGCAGGAAATGTTTTTGTTAACGGATTGGATAAAAACAAGTCCCGATAATCAGAAAATATTTGATGAGTATTATAAAACCTGGTTGAATTTAGAAAAAGAAAAAATTGAACAATTTGTTGATGTTGATAAAGAGTGGATTAATATTAATAAAGTATTAAAACAAAAAAAACAAACCAAAGTTATTCCATTAAGTCCCAAGCCTAAAACATTTTTCAGAATATTGAAGTATGCTGCTGTTTTTGTATTTATTGCCGTATCAATTACTACATTATATTATTATTTTAGCAAACCCGGAACACAACAATTACTTGCAAAATCAAATACTATAGAAAGTAAACTTCCTGACGGGACTTCTGTAACTTTAAATACAGGTTCATCACTGGAATATCCTGAAAAATTTGAAAAAAATAAAAGGTCTGTTAAACTAAAAGGAGAAGCTTATTTTAATGTTGCCCATGATGTTAGCAAACCTTTTATTATTGCAGCCGATGACATAATGGTTGAAGTACTTGGAACCTCTTTTTATGTGAATACAGATAATTTAAATGGTAAAGTAGAAGTTATTTTAACAAGTGGCAAAGTTGCTGTTTATCATAAAGACAAACCAATTGAAAAGATAATAATGGTTCCCGGTGAGAAATTAGAGTTATCCAAAAACCAAAATGATTTTTCCAAAACGATAAATGAAGATGATAATTATCTTGCATGGAAAACAAAAAAACTTATATTTACTGATGAACCATTAACTAAAATTGTAAAAACATTAAATAAAGTATATCGTTCTAAAATTCAAATAAAAGACAACAATATTGCGAATTGTAAAATAACTGCGACCTTTGACAATCAATCATTAGATGCAGTACTGAATGTAATAGAAGCTACTGTTGATGTAAATATTAGCAAAACTGCAGATATAATTCAAATTTCAGGGAAAGGATGCAATTAAAACCTGTTTATAAATTCTTATTAAATTTAAAAAAAAACGTATTCTATGGTTTTTTTGTTTTGATATTGCTGTGTCTTACAAATCTTGTTTTTGCTCAGGATTTGAACAAAAAGATAAGTATCAAAATGAAAGATAAACCATTGAATGAAGTAATAAATGAAATCAGTAAGCAAGGGCAGATTAATTTTTCATACAGTTCACAGATAATTGCTGTTGATAAAAAAGTCAGTATTAAAGCAAAAAACAAATCTGTAAAAGTAATACTTGATGAGGTGTTGGTTAAAAATGGCATAGATTATGTGTTGGTTGAAAACCAAATTATTTTAAAACTTCAAAAGAAAGAAATTGTTATTAAACCCGATGACATTTCAAAAGAAAAAACGAAGTTCACAATTAGCGGATACTTAAAAGATAAATTAACTGGCGAAATCTTAATTGGTGCTTATGTTTATGCTAAAGGAACTTTTTTTGGCACAACCACAAATGCTTATGGTTTTTATTCAATTACTCTACCTGAAGGATTTTACCAGATGGTTTTTTCACTAATTGGTTATAAAGGAATTATTCAGGATATTGAGCTGAAAGAAAACAAAAAAATTTCAGTAGAATTGGAACTTGCTCAATTAAATATAAAAGAAGTTGAGATTATTGCAGATAATAAAGAATCTGAACTTCGCAACAATCAGCTCAGCGAAATAAGGTTTTCGCTCAAAACTTTAAGTCAATTGCCAGGTTTTGTAGGAGATGTGGATATTATCAAGTCATTACAAGCTGTTCCAGGAATAAGAGCATATGGTGATGGATCTTCGCTTTTTTATGTGAGAGGAGGAAATAGTGATCAAAATATGTTGTTGATAGATGAAGCCCCTATTTACAATCCTTCGCATTTATTTGGATTCTTTTCGGCTATAGCACCTGATGCCATCAAAGATGTTGAGGCATATAAGGGAGATTTTCCAGCTAATTATGGAGGAAGATTATCATCAGTAATCGACATTAAAATTAAAGACGGCAATATGAAACGTTTTGGCTTTTCTGGAAGCATTGGTCCTTATACTTCCGATCTTTCGCTTGAGGGACCTATTGTAAGAGACAGAAGCTCCTTTTTTGTATCTGCTAGAAAATCTAATATTAATTGGTTATTTAAAAATGAAAAATCAGTAAACATAAATTTTTATGATTTTAATACAAAATTAAATTTGAAACTTAATGATAATAATAGATTTTATATTTCTTTATACAGTGGAAAAGATGATATTAGTAGAGATCTCTCACCAAGAAAATTTGGTATTAGCTGGGATAATACAGTTACTACTTTTCGCTGGAACCATATTTTCAATAGTAAACTTTTTTCTAATACTACTTTTTATACAAGCAAATATAATTATTATCTCCATATCAGAAAAGACTCGAATGATTACTGGAACTCAACAATATCCCATAGCGCATTTAAAACAGATTTTACATGGTATGCCAATAATAATAATACTGTAAAAAGTGGAATAGAATTAGGTGCTCACTTTTTTAATCCGGGGAATGTTCATTTTTCTAATAATGAAATTCAGCAAAATACACCGGAAATTTCTAAGTATAATTCAAGAGAATATGATTATTACCTTTGCAATGAGCAACAATTAACCAAAAAAATCTCTTTACGTTATGGAATTCGAATTCCGGTTTGGCAAAATATTGGGGAAACCACAGTTTATCTGTATAATGTAAATTTCCAAGTAATGGATACTATTAAATATGGTGATAAAATACCATATTCAACATATTCAAGTATAGACCCAAGAATAAATATTAAGTATTCAATTGGCAAGTTATCAGCTATAAAAGCAAGTTACAGCAGAGCTACTCAATTTATTCAATTAATAACTAATTCAACAAGTCCTTTTACTTCATTGGAAGTATGGATTCCTTGTGGTCCTAATATTAAACCTCAAAAAGCTGATCAATATGCATTGGGGTATTTTACTCAGTTTAGCAAACATAAAATAAATTTTTCAGTTGAAACTTTTTATAAGAAATTTTATAATCAGATAGATTATAAAGATCATGCAAACTTGCTTTTTAACCCTTTAATTGAAGGAGAACTTAGATTTGGTAAAGCCTGGTCTTATGGTGTGGAGTTTATGTTAAGAAAAACAGAAGGACAATTTACTGGCTGGGTTGGATATACCTATTCAAGAGCTTTCAAACAAACTGATGGTATTAACAATAGCAATTCTTATCCAACTTCTTATGATAGTCCAAACAATATCTGTTCAAATTTTTCATATGAAACAAAAAAACATTGGGCTTTTTCTGCAAATTGGATTTATTACACAGGAAGTGCAATTTCTACCCCAATAAGTTTTTATTATTATAATGGATATAATGTTCCTATATATGGTGAAAAGAACAATGATAGGCTACCCGATTATCATAGACTTGATGTTTCTGTTACATTTAAATTAAGCAAACCAACCAGAAAATACCAGCACAGTGTTATATTTACATTATACAATGCTTATAAAAGGAACAATCCTATTTTAGTTAATTTCAATAAAATTATGGATAATAAAGGCAATTTTGTTATTCCTTCAAATTTAAATGGTGATTATGAAATAATCCCAACAACTTTATCTGTCGCAGGCAGAATTCCTGCATTAACATATAATTTTAAATTCTGATGCGAAAATTATTATATTTAATTTTAATTGCATTTTTTTTATCTAGCTGTGAAAAAAAGGTCGAATGGCAGCTTCAAACTGTGAATACAAATTTAATTGTTGTTGACGGAATTATTACTAATGAACCAAAGACACATACTATTATTATAAACTATCCGGTTACGCAAATAAATGAAAAACCAGAACCAGTTACTGGAGCAACTGTATTAATAAGTGATGGTGATTCTACATATACTTTAACCGAACAGCCCGTTAACACTGGTAGGTATAATACAAACAATAATTTTTCAGGACAAATTAATAAAACATATAGTCTTTTAATAAATTATAATAACAAAGTATATACAGCTAAAACTTATATGGTAAGGGGTTTGGAAATAAATCCCGGAAATATTTATTTAAAAAACCCGAATAATAATCTATATCATTTATGTTGGGTGGCACCTCCATTCAATACACCAAAACCTGCAATGTGGGAAGTTATTATTGATTGGTCTATGTTGCCAGAATATAATAATTTTAATCCTGATTCTTGTAAATCCAGATTATTGTTTTATACATTACCAACATTAGATGTAAGTCAAATATTTGCTCCGGAAATTGAAAAAGTTTTTTTTCCTAAGGGATCTGTAATAAATTTACGAAGATATTCTTTGAATAAAGAACATGCTGAATTTATCAGGTCGTTATTGTTAGAAACCAATTGGCAGGGAGGGGTTTTTAGCTCTGTTCCTGCTAATGTTTTAACAAATTTAAGTAATGGAGCTATGGGTTACTTTGGAGCTTGTGAAGTAGTTTCAGTTTCTCAAACAGTACAATAAAAAAGGAGCTGAAATTAATCAGCCCCCTTTTCAATGAAGTTTAACATTCATTTTAATTAACCTTCACTGTAACGGTATAAAAGCCAGTATTTCCGGCATCATAAATAGTTTCGTATATTGAGAGATAAAGCATACCCGAAGAGGTAACTGTACCATTATATTTTGCACCTGCTTTTATTGCTTCACCTGAATCTCCAATTTTATATACAACATTTCCATAAGATGGATAAGTTGATGTGCTAACATCTTCACCATCATCAACAACATTTTCGCCATCAGTAGCCGAAGTAGTTGAGCCATTCGGGTAATAAGTATTGCCAGATAAACTTTTTAAAATTACTTTACCAGTTGCGTTTATAGATAATTTTTGTCCAGATTTAACTGTGATACCTGTTTTTAGCCAGCCACCATTTGTATTTGAGCTAATATGTTTCGTTGCCATGAGTTTAAAAACACTGTTTGAAGCATCAAAATTTGAATACATTACTTCAATGCTTTTTATTTTTTCTTTAGGGATAATTAAACTACCATATTCTGTTTTCAAGCTAACTTCTTTTAAGGTGTAAGAACCGCCTATTTTATATTCATTATCAAATGTTATTATGTCTTTAGATACAAAATCTTCATCAATGCTATATGTTCCTTTTAAATCATTTAATACATTGTCAGGAGTGTATTCATTGCCTTCTATAGATTCAAGGGTGTTTGAAAAAATAAAATCACTTATCGTAGGAATGGCATTCATTTCCATTTTTGACAATTCTTCATAAGCTGATTTTCTTTGATTTTCATCTGTAGAATATAATTGTTTCAATAAGGTATTGATTTTGTCAGTTTTGGCTTTGTCAGGTATAATACCAAACTCAATTGAGTTAATAATTTTTACTGGAAAATCTAGTTTGCCATAATCTGTTTCAAGAAGAACTTTAGAAATAGCAGCACTACCTTTCATTACATTTCCATCTCTTAAGGTTAGGGTGAATTCAATTTTTTCTTTTGGGTTCTGCGCATTAATTGATAATGCTATAACAGAAGCAATAAATAAACTAATGATTTTTTTCATATGAGAATAATTTTTTAGTTAGAAATTTCTTGATTTTTTTTGTTGTAAAGATACTATTTAAAAAGTCCAAAATTGAAGTTTGATTTAAATATTTTTTTTGTATCGTTTTGTTTTATCAATTAGTTGATACATAATAAGTATAGATAGTCAATTATGTTTTTATTATAATTTTTGAACTTAAGATATTGAAATAGAATAAAACATTTAAAATTCATTATATTTTGTTAATTTTGTAAACAAAATAATACTTATGTCATTAAGAAAAAAAGTAGTATATTTTATAACATTTACAATGTTATTTATATTTTTTTCTTCCTGCGTTTCAAGTAACCAACGTAAAAGACCTTTTGATTATAAGAAAACCCAACATTTAAAAAAAACGCACAAAGATTGTGGCTGTCCCTTTTGATATTTTTAAACCTAAGTATAGGGAAGTCTTATTACAACATATTCCTGAATCAACTATAGATATTGTTTTAAAATGGATATTTGATAAAACAATTCAGTTGAAAATAACAAATAGCAGACGTTCAAAGTTAGGTGATTATCGCCCTCCATTAAATAACAAGACACATAGAATAAGTGTAAACGGAGATTTAAATAAATACGCTTTTTTAATAACTTTTTTGCATGAGTTTGCCCACCTCATTGTATGGGAGAAGTATAAGAATAGAGTTAAACCGCATGGGCAAGAATGGAAAACCGAATACAATAAAATAATTTTACTATTTCTTAATGAGAATACATTTCCTGCTGATATTATTGAATTACTTAACAAATCACTCAGCAATATTAAATCGTCAACATCTAATAATATTGCTCTATCAAGGGGTTTAAGCAATTATGACAAACCAAAGAATACTGTTTATATCGAAAAACTTCCTGCAAGAGCTAAGTTTATGCTTTTAGATGGACGGAAATTTATTAAAGCACATAAACTTCGTAAACGATATAAATGTGTTTGTATTGACAATAACAGAATTTATTCGTTTCATCCCTTAGCAGCTGTTGTTCCTATTACAGAATAAAAGTTTTAAAATATGATTAAGTTTTTTATAAATTTGCGAACTTAAAAAAAATTATCTGATGAATAAAAATAATTATTGTGTAATAATGGCAGGAGGCATTGGCACCCGTTTCTGGCCAATGAGCAAATCTTCACATCCAAAACAATTTATTGATATACTTGGAAGCGGACAAACATTATTACAACAAACATACCATCGTTTTCTTAATATTTGTCCTAAGGAAAATATATATATAGTAACAAATGAGATATATAAAGCTCTTACTTTATCACAATTATCTGATATTGATGAAAGTCAGGTGATAAGTGAGCCGTCGAGACGAAATACAGCTCCTTGTATTGCTTATGCTTCATATAAAATTGCAGAAAAAAATCCTAATGCAAATATCGTAGTGGCTCCTTCTGATCATATTGTTTTAAAAACAGATGTATTTGAAGAAATTATTAAAACTGCTTTAGAGGTTGTAGATCAAAATGAGTGGCTTGTAACTTTGGGTATTAAGCCAAGTCGTCCAGACACAGGTTATGGTTATATTCAGTTTAACGATGACATTTTTTTTGAAAACCATAGTTTGTTGAGAAAAGTTAAAACCTTTACAGAGAAACCTGCTTTAGAAATGGCCAAATCTTTTTTACAAAGTGGTGATTTTTTATGGAATTCGGGTATTTTTATTTGGTCGGCTTCAAGCATATTAAAAGCTTTTTCAACATATTTACCTGAGGTTAATGATGTATTTAAAGAAGGTATTGGCAAATATAATAAGCCTGAAGAAGTAAATTTCATTAAGAATGCTTATCCTGTTTGCAAAAGCATTTCAATAGATTATGGAGTTATGGAAAAAGCAGATAATGTTTTTGTAATGATTTCTGACTTTGGTTGGTCTGATTTGGGAACATGGGGATCGCTCTACGAAACTCGCAATAAAAATGAAGATGGAAATAGCATTGTTGGCAAAAATGTTTTATTATATGACTCGAAAAATTGTATTATAAATATGCCTAATGATAAATTAGTTGTTTTGCAAGGTTTAGACGATTATATTGTAGTTGAATCAGAAAACACCTTGCTTATTTGTCGTAAAACCGAAGAACAGCAAATCAGACAATTTGTTAATGATGTGAAAATAGCTAAGGGAGACCAGTTTGTTTAACAATTAAAAAATGTTTTTTTCTTTTTAACTGATGTTTAAATCATTTTTACTGGCGATTCTGTTATTTTACCGATTAGTTTATAATTGCTTATTTGGAATTTTTATATTTGCTTTTTCTTAAAATTATTTAAAAACATAAATTTCAATACTATGATTAAAAAATATTTTATAATACTGACTTGCTTTATAGCAGTGTTTCATTTAAATGTTAAAGCAGACGAAGGAATGTGGCTGCCAATGTTTATTGAAAAGCTCAATTATGCTGATATGAAAAAAATGGGGTTGAACCTTACATCTGAGCAAATTTATAGTGTAAACAACTCATGTTTGAAAGATGCTATTGTGCAATTTGGTGGTGGATGTACCGCAGAGCTTATTTCAAGTCAAGGTTTGCTTATTACAAATCATCATTGTGGATATGGAAATATTCAATCACATAGCACTGTTGACCACGATTATTTAACCAATGGATTTTGGGCTAAAAGTAAAAGTGAGGAATTACCAAATGAAGGACTTTCTGTTACTTTTCTTGTAAAGATGGAAGAAGTTACAGCAAAAGTATTATCGGTTGTTGATAATAAGATGTCCGAAAAGGAAAGAAATGATAAAATTACTGAAAACATTAAAAAACTTACAGATGAAGCAACAAAAGGAACTTCATACAAAGCAATAATCAGAAGTTTTTTTGATGGAAATGAATACTATATGTTTATTTATGAAATATATAAAGATGTTCGTTTGGTTGGTGCTCCTCCTTCATCAATTGGTAAGTATGGTGCAGATACTGATAACTGGATGTGGCCTCGTCATACTGCTGATTTCTCTATGTTTAGGGTTTATACCGGACCTGATGGCAAACCAGCAGAATATTCAAAAGATAATATTCCAATGGTTCCGAAACATTATTTGCCTGTTTCAATAGCAGGTATAAATAATGGTGATTATGCTATGATTTTGGGTTATCCGGGAACTACTGATCGTTTTCTTACTTCTTATGGTATCAGTTTGGCTCTTGAAAAATTCAATCCTTCTATTGTTAAGATAAGAGAAAAAAAACTAGAGTTAATGAGACTGGATATGGATGCAAGCAGCGAAGTGAGAATTAAATATGCTTCAAAATATGCAGGGATTGCAAATTATTGGAAATATTTTATAGGTCAGAGCAAGGGTCTTAAACGCCTTAATGTGTTTGATAAGAAAAAAATTATTGAGGATGCTTTTAAGGTGTGGGTAAATGCTGATCAGGAAAGGAAAGAGAAATATGATTCTGCTCTAATTTATATTTCTGGTGCTTATGATGAAATTACCAAATATACTCTTGCACGTGTTTATTATGGAGAGGCCATATTAAGAGGTCCCGAAATTATAACTTTTGCCCGTCAAGCAGATAAACTTAATGATTTGCTTACTGCCAAAGAGCAAGATAAAGCTAAAATTGATGAAGCCATTAAGGGTCTTAAAGAAAATGCACCTAAAGTTTTTAAAGACTACAACGCACCTACTGATAAAAAACTTTATGCTGCCTTGTTTGAAATGTTCTATAAAGATGTTCCAACAGAACAACAACCAGAAATGATGACAGAAATTGCAAAAAAATACAAAAACGACTTTACTAAGTATGCAGAATTTGTTTTTACTAAATCAATTTTTTGTGATGAAAAGAAGGTGAATGCTTTTTTAAAAAACCCATCTGTTAAAGTTTTGAAAAAAGATCCTGCATTTATAGTTATGCAAGCATTTAATAAAAAAGCTAAAGAAATTAGTGATAAAACAACTGCTGCATCTTTACAGTTAAGTAGGGGGAATCGCTTATTTGTTGCTGGTTTGAGAGAAATGTATCCAAATACCAAGTTCTATCCAAATGCTAACTCTACTATGAGACTTACTTATGGAAAAGTAATGGACTACAATGGTGCAGATGCAATTCATTTCAATTATTTTACAACTTTAGATGGGGTAATGGAAAAAGAAGATCCAAACAATTGGGAATTCGTTGTTCCAGCAAAACTTAAAGAATTATATAAAAGTAAAGACTATGGTAAATATGCAGATAATGGAGTTATGAAAACTTGTTTTATTACAAACAATGATATTACTGGTGGAAATTCTGGTAGTCCTGTTTTAAATGGAAACGGTGAATTAATAGGACTTGCTTTTGATGGTAATTGGGAAGCTATGAGTGGAAACATAGCTTTTGAACCCGATTTGCAAAGATGTATAAATGTTGACATTCGTTATGTGTTATTTATTATAGATAAATATGCAGGGGCAACCAATCTTATAGACGAAATGACTATTGTTGATAAACCAGTTGCACCCAAGAACTGATAATTTGAAATACATTTTAATGAGAAGGCTGGGAAACTGGCCTTTTTTGATTTTCTTTTAAAAACGCTTAATTTAAATACTACCGAGTCCAAGTATTACAGTCCCGATTACATGTAACTCCATCTCAAGGAGATGAACATCAACTTAAAGGTATGTAAACATCTCAGGAGGAATTGTAAAGCTATTTGTTTTTTTCAAATCGCTTTCAATCTTCAAAATATAAAAAAAAAATGAGCTTCTGGTTCACATCAAAAGCTCAAATAAATAATTAAAAAATCGAAAATTAGTTAAACCCTATCATTACTTCCTAAAACATTTATTATTTTATGCTTATAAAGTTCCATTAAAGCATCTCTTGCTGGTCCAAGATACTTTCTAGGGTCAAATTCGGAAGGTTTTTCTGCAAAAACTTTACGAATAGCAGCTGTCATAGCAAGTCGTCCATCCGAATCAATATTAACTTTACATACAGCCGATTTAGCTGCCTTGCGCAATTGTTCTTCCGAAACTCCAGATGTGTTCTCAAGTTTTCCCCCATACCTATTGATTTCATCAACAATATTTTGTGGAACTGACGACGCACCATGTAATACAATTGCAAAACCGGGGATACGACGCTCCACTTCTTCCAATATATCAAAACGCAAAGGAGGAGGTAATTCTCCAGCTTTTGGTTTAAATTTAAAAGCACCATGCGAAGTACCTATTGAAATTGCTAAGGAATCGACACCAGTTCGTTTAACAAAGTCTTCAACTTCTTCAGGCTTTGTATAATGAGTGTGTTCCGATGAAATTTCATCTTCAATACCTGCTAATACTCCTAATTCTGCCTCTACTGTTACTTCATGTTTATGAGCAAATTCAACAACTTTTTTAGCCAATAAAATATTCTCTTCATAAGGCAAATGCGAACCATCTATCATAACAGAAGAAAATCCAGTTTCTATACAAGATTTTGCTAAATCGAACGAATCTCCATGATCAAGATGCAAAGCAATAGGAATTGCACATCCTAATTCTTTAGACAATTCAACAGCTCCCTTAGCAAGATATTGTAATAAAGTTTGATTTGCATATTGTCTTGCTCCTTTCGAAACCTGCAAAATAACTGGCGATTTGGTTTGAACACATGCAGTGATAATTGCTTGCAATTGTTCCATATTATTAAAATTAAAAGCAGGAATTGCATAACCCCCTTGCATTGCTTTTTTAAACAACTCTCTCGTGTTTACTAATCCTAATTCTTTGTAATGTATCATATTTTTATGTTTTATATTATTTCAATTCTATGGTTCAAATTTACGAATTTTAAAAAGAATTTCATTTAACTAATTGAAAATTATTAAAAGGGAAAAAGTCTCTTCTTTATATATTTTCAATACTTTAGATACTTTTTTTTAGTTTTCTTAAAATAAAATGTATAAACAATATTATTATTGACAAATAACTAAGATATTGGCAAAACCTTCCAATATAATCTCCATAGCTCACATAGAAAGTAATGTAATTGTTGGCATTAATACTGTTTTTCAATGTAGTTGCAGTCCACCATTCTGATTTTTGGATATAATCACCTCTTTGATCAATAAAACATGAAATCCCTGTATTAGCTGAACGGGCAATGCTTCTTCTTGTTTCAATAGCTCGCAAACAAGCATAATCAAGATGTTGCTTATATCCGGCCGTATTTCCCCACCAGCCATCATTTGTAATTATAAATATAAGGTTAGCACCATTTCTAACATATTTCGAAACAAACTCTCCATAAGCAGATTCATAGCAAATAACTGGAGCTATTTTATATTTTTGGTCTGCAGAAAATAAAGGAATACGTTCATTTTGAATTCCATAACTTCCGGTTGAACCACCCATATTTAGAGCAAACTTATCCAAAGATTTCAGATATTGGGAGAAAGGCATTTTTTCTACTCCAGGAACTAATTTACTTTTATGGTATAATTGAATATTTTTTGTAGAATCCAAATGTATTGCAGTATTATATGCATCATAAAAATAATTAGTTATAAGAGGGTATGGGCGGGCAGTTATTGTTTTTCCTATTCCATTTATGTACATTCTATATGATGATAAACCTATCACCACATTCATTTGTGGAAATGAATCTATTAATTTATTCAAACTATCAATACACCATGCTTCATTAATTTTATTTTCCCAAAAACCTTCCGGAATTGCAGTTTCAGGACCAATAAGATAATTCGTATTTTTATCAATTTGTGTCTTTGCAAGATTTATAATCTTTTCCAGTTGGTCAACTGGTTCCATTGTCCCAAACTTTTCTTTATAAGGATCAATATTCGGTTGAATAACAACAATGGAAACCGGAACGGCTTTTTCTTTGTAAGAATAGTAAATTATTAAGGAAGTGATTACCGGGATCAATAATAGCAAAATACTTGCTATTTTTAATTGTTTTTTAATAGTTGCTCTTTTAATAAAATCTTTTATTATGAAAAAGAACAATATGTTTAATATTAATACCCATAAAGTTCCTCCAAGGCAACCTGTGTATTCATACCATTGAACCAATTTCGGATAGGCCGCAAATCCATTACCTATATTTAACCAAGGCCAGGATAAATCCCAGTCTAAAATCAAATATTCAAATGTTATCCAATAAAAAATTAAACTTATGTAACTCTCTTTCCTGTTAAATCTCCGTTTTGTAATATGAAACAAGAAAAAAGGAATAACAAGAAAAAAAGGATTCACAAGCATAGCTGAAAGTCCGCCAAACAAAGTTGATTTGTATATCCACCATGTTGTAGTACCATTCCATATAAAGAATGCAATGTATGAATATAAAAAAACACTTGCTTTGGAATATTTTTCTTTTTTAGAACATAATTCTTCTTCAACTATTAATATTGGAACAAAGCCAAAGAATAACAAAACCGGAAATCCATATGGAGGCCAACTCAGAAAAAAAATAATACCAGATAAAATAGAGAGTAAAAATAGTTGTTGTTTCTTCATTAATTTATTTTAATCATTGCTTTACAAATTCATAGGTAGTAAATTCAACAAAATCGGCAACATATAAGGTAAAAGATTTTATTTTATTATTTTCTATTTTAAAAGGAATCACCTTAATACCAAAACAAGGATCGTTATAAGTACAAAGAAAGCGATTATTTCCAATATATTCAAGAGTACCTTTTAATTTCGAATGATGTTCGAAACTCATAATTAATTTATTCTTATCTTTTGATAT
The DNA here is from genome assembly GCA_020718065.1 of Marinifilum sp. GTDB lineage: Bacteria > Bacteroidota > Bacteroidia > Bacteroidales > CG2-30-32-10 > CG2-30-32-10. Next base: position 18,209 of record DYDE01000020.1, read on the forward strand.
ACTTATATTACCATAAGCTTTATTGGTATATTTACCCTTAAACGCATCCAGTTCAACTATTGGTTTTACATTCATTTTCACAGAATCTCGCCATACATTTACCATATTGTTTTCTTCATCCATATTGCCTTTAAAATAATTATAATACAATTTGCTATAATTGCGATATGGTAAATTAAGATAAGAATCAATTACTTCCCATTTTAATGCTTCATAAAATGCATTTTGATCTGTATTTGTTAATACAACAATTCCAAGATTTTCTTCTGGTAGTAAAGTAACCGAAGTTACAAACCCATTAACACCACCAGTATGCGATACAATTTCTTTACCTTCATAGTCACATAACTCCCAACCAAGAGCATAAAGTTCGTAATGTGAAGTATTAAAAGGAGTTCTTTTTCTTCCTACAATTGATTGAGGGTATCTCGTTTTTTTAATAACAGCAGAAGAAATAACTTGTTTTCCTTCATATTTCCCATTATTTAATTGACAAAGAAGCCAATGACTCATATCGTTTACAGACGAGAAAATGCTTGCAGCTGGAGCTAAATTGTCAATATTAGCATAAGGAATTACAATTACAGAACCTGAAACCATTGTATGGGCTGTAGCAATATTTTGTTGTTTCGACATATCAATAGTTAGAGCAATTGTCCGTTTCATATCCAATGGTTCAAAAATATTCTTTTTAACAAAATCTGCCCAAGTATCGCCACTTATGCTTTTTATACATTCGCCTGCAATTAAGAAACCTGCATTCGTATAACCCCATTTTGTTCTAAAATCATACATTGGTGTTAACAATCCAAACTTTTTAATTACTTCTTTGCTTGTCAAATCCGATGACCAGTACATAAAATCACCCTGAAAAGTTTCCATGCCTATTCTATGGCAAAGTATATCTGTTAACGAAAGTTCTTTTGCAACCCAAGAATCTTTCATTGTAAAATCAGGAATCCATTTCACAACCTTATCATTCAAAGAACATTTCTTATCATTTTCGAGCATAGCCATTGCTGTTCCTGTAAATGCCTTGGTATTTGATCCAATAAGAAATAAAGTATTTTCATCAACTTTGTCAGTTTTGTTAAGTTCTTTAACTCCATATCCTTTCATCAAAACAACTTTACCATCTTTTACAATACAAATAGCTACACCGGGAATTTGCCAGGTTTTTAAAGAATTCTCTACATAAACATCAATGCTGTCTTTTATAAAAGAAGGCTGTTTTTCTGTTGACTGAGAAAAGAGAATATTGTTGCCTACAAAAATAAACAACAATATCAATAACTTTGTTTTCATATACGTTAAAGATTAAAAATGGATTAGTAATTAAAAGAATTCAATATTTAATTTATTGGTTTTTTGATAAGCAAACCTACATAATTTTTAAGAAACACACAAAACCAAATAACTAAACTTAGCAAAAAATAAATATTTTGCTGTTTTAAGCACAAGCATTACATTTACATAAAATTTAATTATTTTGAAGGTTACAATATTAGGAAGCGGAACATCACAGGGGGTCCCCATCATTGCTTGTAATTGCGAAGTTTGTCAATCATCAGATATTAAAGATAAACGTTTACGTTCTTCTATTATGATAGAAGAAGAAAATTCTGTCTTTGTTATAGATACAGGTCCAGATTTTAGACAGCAAATGCTTCGAGAAAACGTTAAAAAGATTGATGCAATTATTATTACACATGGTCATAAAGACCATATTGGTGGTTTAGATGATATCAGAGCGTTTAATTTTGTTTTAAAACGCCCTATTGACGTGTACTCAAGATTAAGCGTTCAGAAATTTATCAAGAATGATTTCTATTATGCTTTTGCAAAAGATAAATACCCCGGAGTTCCAGAAATGAATTTACATTCAATAAATAAAAAACCATTTAAAATTAACAATATTAAAATTATACCAATAGATGTGATGCATTTTCATTTACCAGTATTTGGATATCGTATTGGAAATTTTACTTATATTACAGATGCAAGTTCTATTTCTGAAGCTGAAAAAGAAAAAATAAAAGGATCGAAAGTAATTGTATTAAATGCTTTAAGAAAAAAGCCTCATTACTCTCATTTCAATCTTGAACAAGCTGTTAAAATTTTAAAAGAACTTAAACCAGAAGCAGCATATTTAACACATATCAGTCATATGATGGGATTCCATGCTGATGTTGAAAAAGAGCTGCCAAACTTTATTAAGTTAGCTTATGATGGATTAAAAATAAGCATTTAAAAATAAAGCTTCCCTATTTCTTATAGAAATTCGAAAGATTGGTTGTTATTGTGATGTTGTTAGGCGATCCATATAAATGATACTTAGCACGAGCAAAACTTAATTGAAAATGAGAAATTCTGATACCAAAACCCCAGGAAAAACCAACAGTAGAACCTTTTGATTCTATGCGCATTTCTTTTCTTCTTTGATAATTATAACCTAAGCGAACATTTAAATTTTTAGAAATTAATAATTCGCCACCCAAAACAATATGTCTCGCCACTTTATCAGCAAAATCACCAACTTTTTTAGGATTTGAAGGTTCGTTTGTTAATGGATCTACAGAAGGATCTGCTCCCACAGGACTGTCATAAGTTAAATCAAACTTTTCAAGATGAGTTGCAACAAGTGATAATCGAAATGGAACATGTTTCAATTTCTTCGATAATCCAATTTGTATTTCAAAAGGCAATCGTTCATAATTACCATCAGTATATGGTTTAATTTGTCTGCCAATATTTGAAAAAAGAAGACTTGCAGTGAAATCGTTTGCTGGATTATTGTATGTTCCCGCTACATCAACTGCTATACCAGAAGAAGTATAACTTTCTAAAGTAGAGTAAATTCCTTTCAGATTTGCTCCAATTGAAAAAGAAGAATCTAGAGGCTTACCCCAACCAATATTCATACAATAATCTGCTGCTTTAAAATTTCCTAAATTCTGACCCGTTTCATCTGCAAGTACAAAACTTCCGTAATTAAGATATTGTGCACCACCTGTAAAACTTCCGTATTTTTTAAAAGTTTTAGAATATAAGGCGTATCCATAACTAATATCAGAAAAATAATCAACAAAACTTAATGATAGGTGGTTATTCATATTTTCATTAATTAGTGAGGGATTAACCAAAGCTAAATTAATATCGTTGTCTTGAATTGCAAATGCATGCCCACCCATAGCAGTGATACGAGCAGAATTAGATAAATTTAGAAAGCTATAAGTACCATTGCCTCCAACTTGAGCTTGCGCTTCTATACCAACAAGTATAGTAACTATAAGAATTAGTGCTGAAATAAATGATGTGTTTTTCACGTTTTAAAAATTTAAGATTATACAAAGGAACTAATTATTTTTATGCTAAACGAAAAAATAGCTAGCTTATTGTAGTTTTGAAAAAATAATTTTATAAAAATTTTAATATCGTTTTATTTATTTTTTTTACAAGAAAAGGTCCTTCATAAATAAAACCAGTGTAAACCTGAATTAATGCTGCTCCTGCATTTATTTTTTCAATTGCATCCTGAACAGAATGAATTCCTCCAACTCCTATAATAGGAAATGCTTTATTGGATTTTTCAGAAATATATTTAATAACTTCAGTTGATCTATTAGTTAATGGTTTTCCACTTAACCCTCCATTGCCAATTTTTTCAATAGTTGTTTCTGCTGTCTTTAGATTGTTTCTTCCTGTTGTGGTATTAGTAGCAATTACTCCATCAATTTTAAGTGAAATAACCAAATCGATAATATCATCTAATTGATTGTTTGATAAATCGGGCGATATTTTTAATAAGATGGGTTTTTGTTTAGGCTTTTGAGAGTTTATTTCCTTTAATCTGATAAGAATTTTGCCCAAATAATCTTTATCCTGGAGTTTACTAAGATTTGCAATATTCGGACAACTAACATTTACAGCAAAATAATCTACCTGCTCATAAAGAGTTTCAAAGCAATTAGCATAATCGTTTATTGCGTCTTCATTTGATGTACTGGTGTTTTTGCCAATATTTCCACCAACTATAACTTTATGTTTTTTCTTTTTTAGGTTTTTGATGACTTTTTCTGCTCCATAATTGTTGAACCCCATTCTATTGATAAGTCCATTATCTTTTTTTAACCTGAATGATCTTGGTTTGGGATTCCCATCTTGTGCTTTAGGAGTAACTGTCCCTATTTCTATATGGCTAAATCCAAAGTTTGCAAGTTCATTAAAAACTTCGGCATTTTTATCGAAACCCGCTGCAAAACCCACAGGATTTTTGAATGTAATTCCAAATAAAGTTCTTTCTAATTTGGAATCATTTACGCTGAAAATTCTTTTTACAATTAATGAAACAAAAGGAATTGCAAAGACAACTTTTAACATAGCAACAATAAAATGGTGAATGGTTTCTGGAGAAAACAAAAAGAGGAGCGGTCTTAGAAATGCTTTATACATTATTATTAATTTTCTTTTATTTGTTTATAAAAAAAGTCCGGAAAACCGGACTTTAAATTATTCTTTAATTTTTTTTGGTTTCTTTTCAGCAGGCTTTGTTTCTTTCTTAGTTTTAGGTTCTTCTTTCTTTTCTGTTTTTTTAGGCGTTTTTTCTTTTACTTCCTTTTTCACCTCTGTTTTCACTTCACTTTTAACTTCTTCTTTAGGTTCCTCTTGGATTGGAGTTTCTTCTTTAGCTTCTTCTTCTTTAAATTCCAACATTTTTAAGCTTTGAAGTAAATTGTACCAAGAAATCATCTTTCTGATATGTGAAGTATAAACCCTATTTTTATCGTATTCAGGAAGCGCTTTTTCAAAATACTCTTTTAATTTTTTATCATCAGATTTGCTATCAATAGCAGGACCATTATTTTCCATTTCGAAAATCTTTTTTAAAACAGCTTTCAATGGCAAGTCCTCATTGGTAGTAAAAACACTTATATCTTCCAATGATGTTGTTTGATGAGATGCAAAAACTGGAAATCTTTTTTTATCAATTAAAGATTCTACGACTAAACTATTTTGGGTTTTGCTTATTACTTTATACAAACCCGGCATTCCTGTGATTGAAACAATGCTTGATAAATCCATATGTTTATTTTAAATTATTTGTTTAATTCTTTGACAAAAATAATACCAATACTAATAATATTTATTCTTTTTCTTTATTTTTATAATGTTTTCTTTCAAAAACTATGAAAACGACTGCATATCATATAGTTTTCTATAAACTCCATTTTGTTCAATCAGCAAATTATGTTTTCCTCTTTCAACAATCTCTCCTTTCTGTAAAACAATAATTTCATCGGCATGCTGTATAGTAGATAGTCGATGAGCAATAACAATCGTAGTTCTATTTTTCATGAGATTATTAAGTGCCTCCTGTACAAGCTTTTCTGATTCAGTATCTAATGCAGAAGTTGCTTCATCAAGAAGTAAGATAGGAGGATTTTTCAAAACAGCTCTTGCAATAGTAAGTCTTTGCTTTTGTCCGCCAGAAAGTTTTGTTCCTCTATCACCGATAATAAAATCATAGCCTTCTTTGTTTTCCATTATGAAATTATGGGCATTGGCAACCTTGGCTGCTGCTATAATTTTATCTAATGGAACATCAGTGTTGCCAAATGCAATATTGTTAGCAAATGTGTCATTAAACAAAATTGATTCTTGTGTTACTATTCCCATAAGCTTTCTTAAGTCTGGGATTTTATAATTTTTGATAGGTATTCCATCTAACAAAATATCACCACCAAGAATATCGTAAAATCGAGGTAATAAATCAATCATGGTTGATTTACCAGCACCAGAAGGACCTACTATTGCTATCGTTTTTCCTTTTTCAACAAGCAGGTTAATATTGTTTAAAACTGGTTCGTTTTCATAAGAGAAATTTACATTTTTAAATTCTATTTTATTATTAAAGGTATTGACGGATTGAGCATTGGGAATTTCGTGTATTTTTATTTCTTCGTTTAAAATAGAGTTGATACGATCTATTGAAGCTTTGCCTTTTTGTATATTATAATACCCGGTTGAAAACGATTTTGCAGGAGCAATAATTTGCGAAAATATAGCAATATAGCCAATAAACATATCCGCTCCTATATTACCTCCTAAAACAAGTTTACCTCCAAACCAAATAACAATACAAACAACAGTAATGCTCAAAAATTCACTTAAGGGTGAAGATAAATCGCGTTTACGGGTCATACGGGTAAAAATGGTCATGTAGGAATCGTTGGTGCTTTTAAATTTATCATTGCAAAATTGGTGGGCACTAAAGGCTTTAATAATCCGTAACCCAGAAAGGGTTTCTTCTATAATGGATAACATGTGCCCCATTTTTATCTGGCCTTTTACAGAGGTTCTTTTCAGACTTCTACCAATTCTTCCAATGATAAAACCTGTGACTGGTAATAAAATAAAGACAAATAACGAAAGTTGCCAACTCATAAAGATCATTACAATTAATGAAAACAAAATGGTAAGTGGTTCTCTGAATATTATTGTTACGGAACTCATCACCGCCCATTCTACTTCCTGCACGTCGTTGGTCATTCGAGAAATGATATCTCCTTTCTTTTTTTCTGAAAAATAAAGTAAAGGCAATTGTATAATCCTGCCATATAAATCTTTTCTAATATCTCTCATAACACCGCTTCTAACTGGTGCTATGTAATATTGAGACAAATAGAGAAAGGCGTTTTTTAAAAAGATGGATATCAATACCATTATACAAATAAATGCCAAAGCGTACTCTTTGCTATTATTAATAATCATTTGGCTGATATAATAATTAACTGTTCCCGTCAGAGATTCTACATTGAGAGCAAAAGCTGGTTTTACATAAATCAGTTTATCAGTTCCCACAAAAAGCAATTTTAGAAATGGAATTACCATTACTAAGGAAAAAATATTAAAAAAAACAGAAACAAAAACAGTAGAGATATGTCCAAAAACATAACGTTTATAGTTTTTTACATATTTTAAAATTGTAAAGAGCTTATTTTCTTTCATGCTTTATTTTTATGGTATTAAAAAATGCCTGTATAATTAAATGGTGTGATTTTTCGCAGTTCAGTTTTAACATCATCATTAACATTTAGTGTTTCAATAAACTCTAATATGCTTTCTTTTGTGATATGTGTTTGTTTTCTTGTTAAATCTTTTAATGCTTCGTATGGTTTTGGATAACCTTCGCGTCGTAATATTGTTTGAATAGCTTCTGATATAACTGCCCAGTTATTTTCCAAATCATTGTGAATGGCTTGTGTGTTTATCATCAATTTATTAAGCCCTTTGATCAGTGATTTGAAGGCAATTACAGTATGTGCAAGAGGGACCCCTATGTTTCTTAATACTGTGGAATCTGTTAAATCTCTTTGTAGTCTTGAAACAGGCAATTTTGCTGAGAGGAATTCAAATATTGCATTTGCAAAACCAAGGTTTCCTTCTGCATTTTCGAAATCAATAGGATTTACTTTGTGAGGCATTGTTGAGGAACCTACTTCGCCTTCTTTTATTTGTTGTTTGAAATATTCCATAGATATGTATGTCCACATATCGCGGTTTAAATCAATAAGTATAGTATTTATTCTTTTGAGGTTATCGCAAAGTGCAGCCAGGTTGTCGTAATGTTCTATTTGTGTTGTAGTCTGTAAGCGAACCAACCCTAATTGTTCTTTAATAAAATTATTAGAGAAGTCTGCCCAGTTTATTTCTGGATAAGCAACATGGTGTGCATTAAAATTGCCAGTAGCTCCACCAAATTTAGCAGAATAAGGAATTTGTTCCATCAGTTCAACCTGGTTTGTCAACCTTTCTGCAAAAACACAAATCTCCTTACCAAGTTTGGTTGGCGATGCCGGTTGGCCATGTGTATGAGCCAGCAATGGTATCTTTTGCCATTCTTCTGCTCTATTGAGTAAGGTGTTTAGTAATTCGGAATAAAGAGGGAGGTATTTCTGGTGTATAAAGTCTTTTATGCTAAGCGGAATGGCTGTATTGTTTATATCTTGTGAGGTTAAACCAAAGTGAATGAATTCTATATGTTTAGCCAGCCCTAATTCAGAGAATTTATCTTTCAGATAATATTCAACTGCTTTAACATCGTGGTTGGTAGTTTGTTCTATTGATTTAACAATTTGAGCATCATCAACTGAAAAGTTTTTGTATAGGTTGCGTAGTTTTTCGAAAATAGCTTCATCCACAGATTTAAGTTGGGGAAGTGGAAGTTCGCAAAGTGCAATAAAATATTCAACTTCAACTAATATCCTGTACCTAATGAGGGCTGCTTCGGAGAAATAATCAGCAAGAATCTCGGTGGTTTTTCTGTATCTTCCGTCAACCGGTGAAATGGCAGTTAGGGGTGATAAATTCATTTGGTTAATTTATTTTGGTACGAAATTAACTAATTTATAATTATCTTTTTTATTTATGGTTGTAAAAATATAAGAGAGGGTTTTGAGGGTTTGAACAATTATATTTATAAAATACAGTTTTGGCAATAAAAGTTATGGTTTTTAGTTTAAGTTTTGAGGATTGAAGGCATCGGGAGCGTGTCGGAGCATGAAGAAATCGATCCGGAGCATGAGGAAATCGATCCGGAGCGGAAATAGGTTCGGAAGGAGAGGAAATAGGTTCGGAAGAGGAGGAAATCGATCTGGAGCATGAAGAAATAGGTTCGGAAGAGGAGGAAATGGGTTCGGAAGTGGAAGAAATTGGGTCGGAAGGTAAGGAAATAGGTTCGGAAGGAAAGGAAATTAATTCGGAAGGAGAAGAAATAGGTTCGGAAGGAGAGGAAATAGGTTCGGAAGAGGAAGAAATTGATTCGGAAGAGGAGGAAATTGATCCGGAGCAAGAGGAAATTGATTCGGAAGAGGAGGAAATAGATTTGAAGGAGAAGAAATTGGATTGGAAGGAGAGGATTCTTATTTACGATTTACGATTTTGGATTTACGATTATACGCATTAGAAGTTTTGGATTTGTGGTTTTTTTGGAACACAGAGAAATTGGATTGGAAGAGGAGGATTCTTATTTACGATTTACGATTTTGGATTTACGATTACACTTACTAGAAGTTTTGGATTTACGGTCTTTTTGGAACACAGAGTTACACAAAGTTTAGACACTGAGTTACACAGAGGAATTTTGGATTTACGATTTAAAAAGTATATACAGGCTAAGCCTGCTATTATAAAACGACGGCGGTACAACCGCCGCCGAACATACTTTTGCCTTATTAATTAACCTCATCTGAATGGGGGAATAATGTGTTTCTATTGATATTATTACTCTGGTTGGGAAATGACAACAACAAATTGCTTATGCACAAACCGATGCAAAACTTCAAAAAATTTACCAGATAAAATTTTCTGTTCACTGCAAAATCTCCGAATACTAAAAAATATTTATATTTGAAAAAATAATAATAACCCACAGAATTATTTTTAAGCATACCTACAATAAAATAAAAAAATAAACGTTTAAAAGGTTTGAATTTTTATTTTCATAAATATATAATAAAATGAAGGTAGTACTTTACAGTCGATCAAAACTTGATACAAAGGTCGATACTGCAACTGAAGAAGTTTGTCCACGTATCGCCCTTATTTACGCAGAAAGGTTTTCTGTGAGCAATTTCTATTCAGAAATATTATTATTGTGGCGAGACAGGGATAAATTGGGTGATCGGTTTTATTGTTATTTGTTCGATGCTTTCTATTGTAAAGGTGAACCTAATAGCGATTTCGAAAAAGGTTCGTGTATTAAGTTTTATAATGATTTAAAAGACCTGAGAAAAATAAAACACAAGGACAAAACAATATTAGTTGCTTTGCAACAATTGGAACACTTGCTAAAAAATATTATAACTGATGTTAACAATTGGTTTGAGAGCAATCTGAATGCACGCAGGTTGATGCCTCTGATACCCTTTGAGAAAGAAGAAGATGTATTTGTCCTCATGCCAAATGATAGATATTTGGAGGATTCAAAAGGCGAAGACCATCTGATAAAGTATATTATCGAAAGTTTTTCTGATTACGATGAGGAACTGATTTTTGATCAGGTGATTGTAGAAATGGTTCCCAATGTGCGTCTTAATGAAAAAGCTGAAATTAATACAAAAGCGAAAAATCCGTTTTTCTTTTCCATGCCATTATTCTCTTTTCCTCTTATGATCGATCTCAACCACCCTCAGTTGGCAAATGTCCGTAATGAACTGAATCCAGTCTTTGTGCCTTTTAATGAAGATTACGACCTGTTGAAAGAGGAACTTGCTTCTGTTGTTTTTGAAAAAGAACAGGGGCGGATTCAGCCCTTACTCAAAAAACATATTGTACCGCATCTGGTAGAAATTCAGAAAAACATAGATAAAAACATTTACATTCAACAGGAAAAAAACCGTTATAGCGCCAACTATCAGATAAAAGTAATGATAGGTGTTACAAGTATTGAAAATCAGATACGGTTGCTCGAAAAGGAAGAAATTATCAAGCCCTTTGTAGCCGCAGCTATTATTGAAAAACTGGCGAAAAATTTTGATATTAAAACCTGCGTACCCTTCATTTATCATATTTATCCAAAAACAAACATAACATCATGAAAATAAATTTTTATAACAGGGAACCATCAAAAATCCCACACGACTACGAAAGATATTGTCTTCATCCGCTTATTATACTTGCCGACAGGGTAATGTATTGCTCAATAAGTGGATGTTTAATGTTTGTTTATCTTGATATTGAAACATGGACGGATGAAATGATTTTCACTGCTTTCGGAAATACTTTTAAAGACGATCCGGAAGATGTGAAGATAGCGGAGGATGTTAAAGTCCTTTATCTTTTAGTTAAAAAAATAAGAACAATAAAGCATAAAGATAAGGGAGCCATGTTAATTCTTGGTAACTTCAATTCAATCATTAGGACTTTCAAAAAAGCACTTATAGCGTTTCAAGTAGAACAACTTGAAGATCACTCATTATTAGAATTGGTACCTTTTGTGGCTGATGAGGTGTTAAAATTACGACCCTTGTATTTTATAGAAGATACTACAAAGGAAGATGAGTTTATTCAGGAGATTTCAAATACGTTAACCGAACGCAAAAATATTTTAGCTTTAGATTTTATGGTGGATGGAATATTTCGCTTTACAACACTTGATTTAAAGGAAAAAAAGGCAAGTGATTTTATAAAAATTCCTTTATGGGAATTTCCTCCGTTCATAGGCTTAGATTATGCCAAGATAAAATACACGCGGGAAAATCTGATTTTGCCACTCGCTCCTTTTAAAACAATGCTTAAAGAACTATCGGAGCAACTCTTCGGCATACGGTTTTTGCCCGAAAATATGTTAAAAATAAAACAATTATGCAATGATAAATTATCATTGCTCATTGCTCCTGTGCAAAAATCAATAGACGAAAGTATTTATTTAAGCCAATTGAAAAATAATCTGCCTGATAAATTCAACATGAAATTCTGCCTGGGAATTGCTTCTGCTGAAACTATTGTGAACTACTACGAAAAAATAGATGTTATATTACCTTATGTGGCTGCCGAAATAAAACAACAAATCAGTAAGCATATTGATCTGAAAGCAACTTATGTATTTACCTACTTCGAGTTAAACTCTCCAGAAAAGGATAATCATTTATTATAGGTATAGGGTATAAGGTATAGGGTATAAGGTATAGGGTATAAGTTATAGGGTATAAGGTGTAGGGAAATAAGATATAGGGTATAAAGGTATAGGGTATATGGAAAAAATAATAGAAAATGATATATTAAATCTCTCAAAACATCTATACCTTTATACCTCTATATCGTTATACCTATACACCCTTATACCTAAAAAGTAACAAATAAATTCATAAAACGTATCATAAATATAAACTCAAACTATTATGGCACACACAAGCAAATACGAATACATCGAAATTGAAGACAACCCCGAATACAAATCATTGCGGGTAAAAAACATCAAAGGATTTATTAAAATGGTTCAGGAATATGAAATAAAATTTATTTTTCTAACCGAAAAAAATACTGAAAAAAATGCTGAAAGCGATTTCATTTTCATTAAGGATGAACTTCTTTATCGAATTAGCGCCAATAACTTCAAAACACTCGAAGATTATGAGGATGCAGCCAAAGCCGAATTTCCCGATGCCGAAACTTTCTACGATGCAATAAAAGCCGGGATAACTACTTTTAAAGATTATCAGAATTGCAAAAAGACAGGGGTGGTTGATAAGGCAGCCTATCTTAAAACCCAGCGGCTCGGATTTCTTGATTCTTTTGAAAGGTTCAGGGATCGCTGCGAAAAAAACAAGGGACTTATTTCGCCGGATTTTGATATGGGCAATATGGATACTCCTATTAAGCTTTGCGAGTTTGCTACATCAAAAGGATTTAAGGACTACGGCGATTTCGATAAAGCATTTTTCCTGGGTTTTTTGGATAAGATCACTTATGACGAAGCAAAATTAAAAGGATTTACTTACGCAGAAGATTACATCAATGCAGTGAAGATGGGTTTCGACCAGATTAAAGAATATCAGGAGGCAAAACACCTTAAAATTCAAAGTAAATACGAATATAATATTTATGCTAAAATTAAAAAATTATCAAAAGGTATATACAGTGCAGATCAGGTAGTACTAATGAACGCTCTGAAAAATACCGATAACGGAAAAAAACTTTCACTTAAAAAACTTAAGGAACTTCTCATTGAAAAGGAAGAGGACCTTAAGTTCGTTGTCGGCGTAAATGGTATCCGGTCTTTCCCTGAATGGTACGCAAAAAAAATGAAAACCGAAGATGAAATCCGCTCTTTTTTAACACAGGGAAGTGATATCAGACAATATGGTATTTTTGATAAGGACGGAGAATATTTTGAGGTATGGAAAATATCTAATCAAAAAATATATGTTGATGGCAATAATGTTGCTTACGAAAATAACAGACGAAGAGAAAATCCGAATGCAGACGATAAACCCCATTGCAGCAATATAAAGATGATAGTTGATGAATTGCTTCACCTGCGTTTTGAAGAAATAATTGTTATTGCTGACTATGGACTGAAAAGGAAATCGCCCGATATGAACATTTTAAACAAGATGATAACCGATAAACAAATCAGCTTTCATGAAGCTCCTTCATTGACTGAAGCTGATGAATTTTTTATTAAAAACGCTAAAACTGATAAATGTTGCATTATCACCAATGACACTTTCAGAGATTGGAAAATGAAAGATTCGTGGATTGCTGAAAACATAGACAGGATTCGTATTCCATTTATGATTGAAGGCGATAAAGTAACATTTTCGGGTATAGAAAAAATAATTGCGAAATAAACCTCATGGGTAAACAAGTTGACGGGTTGACGAGTGAAAGAAAAGGGAGATGGAAATAATTTGATACTCACCACGAGAGACACGGAGAACATAGAGAAACACGGAGAAAGAGTTGATAAGTTGACTAGTAAATGGGTTGACCAGTAGACTGGTGGCAAGTAATAAGACCTGTGGTCTGAGGCGAGAGTGGAAACTTTGCGGGTTTCTTGACACATATCCTAAAGATGATGTCTAAAAGTTTTAAATAGGTTAATTTATCTTTATTTTTACTCTTTCATTGTTTTGTAAGTTGCAGAGATTCAGGTATTTTTTTAACCACAAAGGACACAAAGGGTTTTCACAAAGGAACACAAAGGACTTTTTAGATAGCCTCATCGTTTTTAAGCAAATTAACTAAATACTGATTATCAAATCGAATTTTAAGAATTGCCAAAAATTTAAATATACTATTTCTATATTTGTGTAAAAATTGCCGTTATAGTTTACTGAATATTAAAATAAAACTTCAGGATTATGCTTGTACCATCCATGACATTGCAGGAAATACGCAAGGAGTTTGAAAAAGATTATCCTATTCTGCGGCGAAAAATACAATATGTAACCCATGACCTGACGAAAAAGCTTAACAGGTACACCAAAAGCCAAGGATTTATAAATATTTATGATTATTATTCCAAAAATAAAAATCATTGGTTATATCGCTTAAACATATCCGATAAGGATAAAAAACAATCGGTTATGATGCTTTACCACAATGGCAAGGGAAATGTTGCCATCAGTATTTTGGGAAACCTTCAAATGGTTTACCATACCGGACACTTTTTTGAACGTTACAACGAAAGGAATAATCTGGGGCTTAGTACATTTAAGGATATCGTGAAGGCCTATATGAACGAAACTTTTGTAATTGATTTTAAAACCCTTGATGAAATTGCGCCAGGTATTTTTAAAGTGTTTTGTATAATACCTTCGGGTGTTGCCCTGGGTATGTTTAACGAAAAAATAAACATGGTGAAAACCAATACTTTTCTTACAAACAGTATGCTATCTCAAAACCAGCTTAAATTGAAAGAGGAGCTAAAAAATGAGCTTGATAAATATGAACATAGCTCAGATAGGTTGGAATAATAGGACTTCTATTCTAAATCCTTTCCCCAAAGAAGAAAGGACTTTAACGGTTGTTGAGGTTTTAGAAGAATGTTGTTACTAATGAAAATTATAAATTTTCAAGTGTTCAAAGCGGCATTACAAATGCCGCTTTGCGGAGAAAGACCTCTCCCTGACCCTCTCCAAAGGAGAGGGAATAGGGTTGTCGAGAATGTAGGCTTTTTATGATATAATAATTGCTGAAATTGTTGTGGTGAAAAATAAAAAACCCCCGTGTTCTCACAACAGGGGGGAGGTAATTAATAGGAGCTCAAAACAATGAATAAACATTTAGATCTTATGAAATATCGGCATCGAGTGAAATGTCAAATAAGAGTTCGTCGCCGGGAGAAACGCTGATCTCGGCGGTTTGTTTTGTTATATATGTTTCTTGTGACACCCTGAAGGTGTATTTTCCGGCAGGTACTTCTTCGAAATAGGCTTCGGCATTTTCATCCACATCTACAGAAGCAACAACTGTGTTGTTTGCAATCATATCTACAACTGCACCTTCGAGTGGGCTTGCATCGATGGTGGCAGTAACATTTAATGAAACTATTCCTATGCCTTCTTCGATAAGTTGTTTGCGCGACTTGCCACGACGATCGTAGATGTTTCGTGCATTAATATACAGACTATAAAATTTAGGGTGTTCGTCGGAAAGAACAAACATTAATGGGTCGATCTCGTTTGTGAGAATGTCATTGGTGGTCGTAAATTGTTCTTCTAATAATTCGGTGTAGTATTTTGCACGTTCGATGGCAAGTGTAGGTGTATTGTAATTGTTTTCGAAATCTTCAAGTGTTATGCCCAGCGTGATGAGTTCGGAAGCATCAATATCGTATTCGAAGAGGGTTAAAGCATAGAAATTTGCTTTTGAGAGGATCATGTTTGCTTTTTCGATAAGCAAAATGTCAGTTAATTTATTAAGCCTGTTTTGAGAAAAACTAATTTCGCTTTTGAGCTCGAGGTTTTTGTTCTTGTGAGCATATGCACTGAGTGCTGCGGCAGTAATTGCTGATATGTGAATGAGGTTGTTGCGAAGCACATGTTTAGATTTGGTGATACCAGAGATTTCGGATTCTTTGTTAATGATGGTGGTTTTGATATTGCCAACACCGGTTTTGAATCTGTTAATGGAATCTTTGAGTTGGAGTTTGGTTGCAATGATCAAGGCATTGTCTTTGTCGTCGAAGATTGATATGACATTGTTGTCCATATTCAATCGGTTTTCTTGAGAAGTTCTCATAAATTTAAGATTTAAAAGTTAAACAAAAAATTAAGATTTACGGTTAACGATTTTTGTAAAATGAAAAAGAACTTTTGTTTATTTAATTTTAAAGATATGAAAAATAAATATAGGGTTTTGAATTATTTTATTAACGGTATTGTAAATTAATTTAACGGTAAATTATTTACGATTTTGGATTTTTGATTAACGATCTTTTTAACGCAGAGAGAGCAAAGAAGACACAAGGAGCCGCAAAGTTATTTACAATTTATGATTTTGGATTTTCGATTCTTTAATGTATTTAGCTACAAATGGATTTGCGATTTACGATTTTGGGATTGCAACTTATAATTGCTATTTTATGACAATAATTTTTAACCACTAAGTTCACAAAGGGTTTATACGAAGTACACAAAGGGATTTACGATTTGCGATTTTGGATTTACGATTACTCTCACTGGAAGTTTAGGGTTTGCGGTTGTTTTTAACCATTAAGGTAACGAAGGGTTCTAAAGAAGGCACACAAAGGACTTTTTGGTTTTTGATTTGTGATTTTTTAATGCTGAGAACGCAAAGGATACGCAGAGAGTCTCGAAAAAATTTACGATTTACGATTTTGGATTTACAATTTTATTGTTATCACGGAGTTACTCAAAGTTGGAGTACAAAGTTACACGGAGGAATTTACGATTTATGACCCCTATCCTAAATCCTTTCCCCAAAGGAGAAAGGACTTTGGCAGTAGTCTTAGTTTGAAAGGTTGTTGTTGCTAATTTGTTTTTTTATTGATTTAAGAACAAGGATTAACGATTTTTGATTTACGATTACTCTCGGTGGAAGTTTGGGAACTGCAATTTTTTGGAGCACAGCGTTGCACAAAGTTGGGGCACAAAGTTACACGGAGGAATTTACGATTATACTCACCAGATGTTTTGGATTTGCGGTTATTTTTTACCACGAAGGAGCACAAAGGGTCTTCACGAAGGCACACAAAGGATTTTTGATTTCTTTTTGCAAATAGACAGGAAATTGTAAATGCACAAAGTTTTACAGGATAATAATAAATTTGAATAGAAACAAAATCTCCCAATAAAATTTGTTATCTTTACAGATTCTAAATAGATGATATTTTTATTATTAAATTTAAATATATTAACATGAATAACGCAATATATAATTTCAAAGAACCTATTAACGAATCTATTACGAGCTATATGCCCGGAAGTAAAGAAAGAGAATTGTTGTTACAGGAGTTGGAAAGGCAAAGTAAAATAGAAATCGACATTCCATTAATCATTGGAGGGAAAGAAATAAGAACCGGAAAAATTGGTAAAGTTGTTATGCCTCATAACCATCAGCATGTATTGGCAAGCTATCATATGGCAACAGAAAAGGAAGCAAAACTTGCCATTGAGGAAGCATTAAAAGCGAAAGAATGCTGGATGAACCTTTCGTGGTTGGAGAGAGCTGCAATAATGCTGAAAGCTGCTGAATTGCTTTCGCATAAATATCGTTACCTTATTAATGCTGCAACTATGCTTGGGCAGGGAAAAAATGTTTTTCAGGCTGAAATAGATGCTGCATGCGAAGTAATAGATTACCTTCGTTTTAATGTGCATTATGCTTCATTGATTTATAGGGAGCAGCCAACATCCGGTACTGAAA
The DNA here is from genome assembly GCA_020718065.1 of Marinifilum sp. GTDB lineage: Bacteria > Bacteroidota > Bacteroidia > Bacteroidales > CG2-30-32-10 > CG2-30-32-10. Next base: position 35,603 of record DYDE01000020.1, read on the forward strand.
GTATCAACCGTTTGGAGTATCGTCCGCTCGAAGGTTTTGTTTATACTATTACTCCTTTTAATTTCACAGCTATTGCATCTAACTTGAATACTTCAGTAGTTCTGTTGGGTAATACAACTGTATGGAAACCCGCTACTACTTCACTACTTTCAAACTATTATCTTATGAAAGTTTTTAAGGAAGCTGGTCTGCCGGATGGAGTAATTAATTTTGTTCCCGGATCGGGAGCCTTAATTAGTAAAGAAGTTTTAAAACACCGAGATTTGGCCGGAATACATTTTACAGGGTCCAATGCTACTTTTAATGAATTGTGGAGGCAGGTTTGCACCAATCTTCCTCATTACAAATCTTATCCAAAACTTGTAGGAGAGACAGGGGGTAAGGATTTTATCTTTGCACATCATTCGGCAAATTCCAGAGAACTGGCAACAGCTATTGTGCGTGGTGCATTTGAATATCAGGGACAAAAATGTTCTGCTGCCTCACGGGCATATATTCCTGAGTCGTTGTGGAATGAGACTAAACAGCATATACTGCAAATGACCTCTGAAATGAAGATGGGAGATGTTAGTGAAATGAATAATTTTATTAATGCCGTGATCGATGAGAAATCATTTGATAATATTATGAATTACATTGATAAAGTAAAAAATTCGGAGGAAGCAGAAATAATTTGTGGAGGTAAAGGTGATAAAAGCAAGGGTTATTTTGTAGAACCAACAGTAATTGTAACCCAAAATCCACATTTTATAACAATGGAAGAAGAGATATTCGGACCAGTGATGACCATTTATGTTTATAAAGATGAAGATTTTGAACAGACATTGAAATTGTGCGATGAAACATCGCCTTATGCTCTGACGGGAGCTATTTTCAGCAATGATAAACAAGCGATGGTACATGTATGCAGATATTTAAGGTATGCTGCTGGTAATTTCTATATCAATGATAAGCCAAGTGGAGCTATGGTTGGGCAACAGCCATTTGGAGGTGCAAGAGGTTCAGGAACAAACGATAAAGCAGGTAGTCATTTGAATTTACTACGCTGGGTAAGCCCTAGAACAATAAAGGAAACTTTGATGCCGGCAACGGATTTTAAATATCCTTATATGAGTTAATAAAGGATTTTGCTTATGAACAAAATATTGAAGTAAAACAAGTAAATGTCTTAATGTGGCTAAAGCCATATTGTTTTTCTCTCTTTATTTTCAGTCAGTTAAAACTGACTGAAATAGATTTCATTGATTTTCAATTTTTTCTCAATTTATCTATTATAGTTTGGCTTTAGCCACTGATTATAAATAACAACGTCAAATTTTGCTTTAGCAAAACAATCACTTACAGCAATTATAAAATAAATAAAATATTTTTCTTAAATAATCTGTTTATACAAGGATTCTTTTTTCTATTTGAATAGAATTCATATTTTTGTGCTGTTAAAAAACAAAATTAATAAGGAGGCAAATTAATGAATATTGAAGAACTTAAAAGCAAGCATAAACTACTTAAGGAATATAGTTACAAGCTTGCTCCCATTGATAAAGGGTACAATAATCGTACTTTATATATCAATGTATCAGACAACACAGTTAAAGAAAAACCGGTTACCCAATTTATGAAAGATAAATTTGTTGGTGGCAGGGGATTCGGATTGAAGTTATTGTGGGATGGGACTAAACCAACAACAAAATGGAATGATCCCGAAAATGAAATCATCATTTCTGGTGGTCCTATTTGTGGAATTACTCAATATTCCGGGACTGGTAAAGCGATTGTGGTTTCAATTTCTCCACAAACCGACAGTGTGATCGACAGCAATGTAGGTGGTTTTTTTGGTCCTTTTTCAAAGTTTGCCGGTTTTGATGCTATTGAAATACAGGGCAAGGCAAGCAATGAAATAATCATTTATATAAATGGAGTAACAGGAAAAGTAGAAATATTTGAAGCACCTCTTGAAGCAATAGATAGTCATGTGTTGGGAGAACAATTAACAGAAATGTTTGCTGATGATGAAAAAGACAAAAAAAACATAGCTGTTGTATCTGCAGGAACTGCTGCTGATCATTCTCTAATTGGAATGTTGAACTTTACTTTCTATGATATGAAAAGAAAGGTGGTTCGTTTGAAACAAGCCGGAAGAGGTGGTATTGGAACAGTATTCAGAGATAAAAAAATTAAAGCAATTGTTGCAAAGATTGATGGTGTTAAAGGAAACCTCAATAATGTAGTGAACCTTGAAGCAATAATGGAAAGAGGCAGACGTTTTAATAAAGAAATGAAAGAATTGGATGACAGTCAATGTCAGATGCGTAAAATTGGGACAGCTCACCTTACCAATGTGATGAATGCATACGATCTGTTCCCTACTCATAATTTCAAATTTGGTAATCACCCAGATGCAGATAATGTTCACTCCACTGTTTATGAGAAAAGATTTACACAGAATGTGCCAGATGGTTGCTGGATAGGCTGTAATATGTCTTGTGCAAAAGGTGTTGACAATTATGAATTAAGATCGGGTCCTTATCAAGGACAAAAGGTAATAGTTGATGGTCCTGAATATGAAACTGCTGCTTCTTTGGGTTCTAATGCTGGTATTTTTAATCCAGATTTTACGATTGAAGCTAATTTTTATTGCGATACTTATGGTATTTGTACCATCAGTTGGGGAACCATTTTAGGTTTTGTGATGGAATGTTACGAAAATGGAATTATCAATGATGAGCGCACAGGTGGTTTAAAATTGAATTTTGGCAATGCCACAGATGCAATGGAATTGTTGCATCAGGTTGCAAGAGGTGAAGGATTTGGGTTGATAGCCGGTTTGGGTGTTAGAAAAATGAAAGAAATGTTCATTGAAAAAGCTTGGGGCGATAAACAATTTATCATAGACATTGCTATGGAAAACAAAGGGCTTGAATATTCACAATATGTTTCTAAAGAATCTTTGGCACAACAAGGTGGGTATGCAATGACCAACAAAGGACCACAACATGATGAAGCCTGGTTGATATTTATGGATATGGTGAACAATCATATTCCCACATTTGAAGACAAAGCAGAAGCATTGTATTATTTTCCTATGTTCAGAACCTGGTTCGGACTAAATGGTCTTTGTAAATTGCCATGGAACGACGTAGAACCTGCAGATAATCATCTTACATCTGAACCTGCAAAAGTTCCTGAACATGTGGATAATTATGTTACCATATACAATGCCGTTACAGGACAAAATATAGATAAATTTGAAATTATCCGTCAATCGGAAAGAGTTTATCAGTTCCAAAGAATCTTTAATTTAAGAAGAGGTTATGGACTTAGAATTCATGACGCTCAGCCTTATCGTGCAGCAGGACCTGTTACCATTGAGGAATATGAATCAAGGGTAGAACGTTACGATAAACAAATGAAAGAAAAAATAGGTATTGAACCTATTGGTAAATCTACTAAAGAAAAAGTAGCAATTACCAGAAAATTCAGAGAAGAACAGTATGAAAAATTGTTAGATGCTGTTTATAAACGTCGTGGCTGGACAAAGAATGGTATTCCTAAAATAGAACGTTTGAAAGATTTGGGAATGGATTTGCCAGAATTGGTAGAACTTGTGAAACCATATCAGGAATAACAAATAAACTTAATGGGTTATTTGTAATCCGCTCTCATGGGGGCGGATTTTTTATTAAGAAATGATTAGTTTTTGAGTAATTTGTAATAGATTCTTCGCTTTACTCAGAATGACGATCCATTTCTATGGCTTATAGAGAGGATGGGCTTGTCATTCAGAGTTGTAACATTATGCTAAAATGTTTGAAGAAAAATGACAATATTATTTTAAAACCTTATATATGGAATGATTTGTATAATAATGGCAGGATAGAAGTTCTGAATGTTGCGAAATTCGACATGAAGAATAAGAATTTAGAAGGAGATTCCTCAC
>DYDE01000140.1 GCA_020718065.1 Marinifilum sp.
ATGAAGAGCTCAAAAGGGTATGTGAAATTAATTATTAGATTTTATATAAGCAAAAAAAACGACTTGTTTCACAACAAGCCGTTTTCAAAACACCTATGAAAAAACTGAACTTATAATAAAATTTGCATTATTTTTTGAGGTTAAAATTTAAGGCCAAAGGTAATTAAGAAGTTTTGATTAGTAAATGAGTTAGTTACTGGGTTTTCAGCATTCTTATATAAATAATAATCTTCTTTTCCTGTTGTATAGACATAAGCAAAATCAATAAAGAAGTCATCATCTCTTACACCAAACCCTCCAGAGTATGAGGTAAGTGCGCCATCATTTAATCCTGATTTAAAGGGGTTTCCATATAAAGCATAACCAGCTCTTAAAGCAAAAATATCAAAACGCCATTCTGTTCCAATTCTTATATTACTTGCAGTGGTATAAGAATTTTTTATTGCTTTGTTTGCTTCAGAAAAAGATTCGCTGGGAGCCTTAATTTGAGCATCTGAGTAATCAACAAATTCGTAGTCTGCACTAACTAATCCCATTTTTCCAATAATAAAAGCAATACTTCCGATAGCACGAAAAGGAGTTGTTATTTCATAATCAAATTTCCCTTCTGGTGATTCTCTTGAATATTTTGTAATTCCATTAGGAAGTTGAGTGATAGAATCTTTGCTATAAAAGTTTGATGAAATACTTGAACTGTAACTATCAGAAAGTGATAAGAAAGTTGGTGTGTGAAAAGCAACACCTACTCTAACAAAATTAACAGGTCTATAAATTAAACCGAATTTAAAATTTAATCCATAACCAGTTGTTGATAAATAGTTATCAAATGTAAAATCTTTTAAATATAATGATGGGTGAGTGGGTGTATAAAGGGTATCTGCTCCATCTTCTTCTTTATAAGTAGATATTTCAGTGTACCTAATAGAAGGAATCCCAAACGTAGCTCCAATATATAATTTATCGTTATAGTTACCACCAAAAGTTAAATACATTTCATTCATTGTTCCTCTGGTAGAAATGGTTTTGGTTTGAAGAACTCCACCATAAGGGATAGCGCTAAAATATCTGGTTTGCGTTCCTCTTACGGTATCAATAAGGTAATTGTCAAAAGCTAATCTTGTATCAAAATCACTTAATCCAAGAGGAGTGTTTCCATTTGCTTTGTCAACAAAATCAGACAAGATTGAGTTTTTAGTATTTAAACCTTCTATTGAATAATTATTATTAAAATTAGCCAGTCTGTTTAATCCAAATCCAAAATTAAAACCAAAACAACCATTTCCTTCTCCTTCGTATGAGTTATATGTAAACACACCGCCTAAATTGCTGATGTTAAAATTGTATTTGTTATCTGTAAGACTAGTTCCATTATAATCAGAAGTTATTTTAGAAGCCATTATTGCAGGAGTAAATGAAATTTCTGATTTAGTATATAGTCCAATACCTGCTGGATTAGTGCTAAAAGTAGAAACATCAGCACCCAAAGCGCCAAAAGCTCCGCCTAAAGCCATATATCTTGCAGTTCCTCCAAATGTTGTTCGTGAATATCTTAGTGCATCAACTTCTGTTTGAGCATTTATTGACAAAGTAGTCAAAGTAATTATTATTATTAAAACAATTTTTTTCATAAATATAATTTTTAAATATCGTTTTGTTTAGTTTTAAAAAGCTTCCCCCTAATGATAGGGAGAAGCATATTGAGGTTAATCAATTATTTTCTTGGAGATGAAGATTTAGAATTTCCACCACCACCGGAGTTTGTTTTAGGAGAAGAAGAACTATTATTGTAGCTACCACCTGATGTTTTAGGTTGGCTATTATTGTAGTTTGTTTTAGGTTGACTATTGTAATTGTTGTTACTAGGTTTGTTGTAATTATTTGAATTATTTGTTTTTGGGCTTGTATAAATTTGATCTGATTTGGGTTGATTGTAGTTTGGTGAAGTATATGTTTTAGGTTTTGAATTGTAGTTGTTATCGTTTGGTTTTGTTTGATTGTTATTGTTGTTTGGTTTAGAATAATTGTTGTTGTTTGTATTATTATTGTTGTATGGTTTTGAATTATTGTTATTTACATTTGGTTTGTTATACGAATTGTTATTATTAGGTTTTGTATTTGTATTGTTGTAATTTGTGTTATTATTGTTGTTAGGTTTCGTATAAGGATTCACGTTTGTATTGTTATTTGGTTTGTCATTGTTCACATTTGTGTTGTTAGGTTTAGTATAATTGTTGGGTTTGTCATTTGTAACGTTCGTATTATTATTTGGTTTTGTATAATTATTAGGTTTGTCGTTTGTTACATTAGTATTATTGTTTGGTTTTGTATTATTATTTTGGTTGTCATTTGTTAAGGTTGTATTGTTGTTGGGCTTAGTATAATTATTAGGTTTATCATTTGTAGTGTTCGTATTGTTATTAGGTTTACTATTGTTTGTATTTAAAGCATTATTGTCATTATTTGGTTTACTTGCATTATTGTTATTAGGTTTTGTAGTTATACCTGTTGTATTTGTATTTGAAGAAGGTTTAGTTGTACCTGAAGAAACATAGTTGTTGTATTTTTCACCAAAAGTAAGAGGTTTTGTGCCCTTTGTATTGCTGCTAATTGAATTCCTTGAACCATAATAATAAGAGTTGTTGTCGTAACTATTATAATAGTTGTTATAATTTCCAGCATAATAACCATCCCAATAACCATTCCAGTAGCCATTATTATAACCATTCCAATAGCCATAGTTATATCCACCCCAATATCCATATCCATAGTAAGGATACCCCCAACCATAACCATAATATCCATAATAAGGACTATAATAATAGGAAGGATACCACCAAGAATAACTAGAATAAATACTAATTCCCCAGAAGAAAGGATCATAATTATACCAGTAATAATCTGTATAATAATTATCATAATAATTCCAACCTGTATAATATGAAGAATGGAATCTTCTTATTCTGGAAGAGTATGCATAATCGTAATAATCATCATAATAGTAATTATTGGTTACATAAGTCGATCCATCATCCCCAGAATAGGTTTCTGTGGTTGTATAATTAGGATCAGGGTTTGAATTATCAGAATAATTCGTATTGTTTTCCTGTCCATTATTTGAATTATAATTCTCTGTATTGTTTTCAGAAGAATTATTATCAGTAGGGGTTGTACTTGAAACATTATTATTGTTTCCAGAGTAATCCTTCCTTGTGTTATACACGTCATCATTTGGTGATGAATTTGTATGATGAGTAGTAGAACAAGCGGCAAGGAAAATAACCGATAAAGCTAATATTTTTGCTAATGTTTTCATAGGTGTTACCTCCTTAATGTTGATATTGTTTTAAATTTATTTCGTTAATTATTTTAATTATTTTTGCAATTAAATTTATACTTAATACTTAACAAATTTCATACCATTATATAAAAATTATGGCAAAAAACTTTCCAACTCGTGAAGAAAACTACTCTCAATGGTATAACGACTTAGTAATAAAAGCTGGTCTTGCCGAAAATTCTGCTGTTCGTGGATGTATGGTGATAAAACCATATGGTTTTGCCATTTGGGAAAAGATGCAGGCTGCATTAGATAAAATGTTTAAAGAAACAGGTCATCAAAATGCCTACTTTCCAATTTTTATACCAAAATCATTTTTTAGCAAAGAAGCAAGTCATGTGGAAGGATTTGCAAAAGAATGTGCTGTAGTTACTCATTATCGTCTAAAAAACTCACCAGATGGCAAGGGAATTATTGTTGACGAAACAGCAAAGCTTGAAGAAGAGTTGATTGTCCGCCCCACTTCTGAAACCATTATTTGGGATAGTTATAGAAACTGGATACAATCTTATCGAGACTTACCTATATTAATTAATCAATGGGCTAATGTTGTTCGTTGGGAAATGCGTACGCGCTTGTTTCTAAGAACAGCTGAGTTTTTGTGGCAAGAAGGTCATACTGCTCATGCAACAGAAAAGGAAGCTATTATTGAAGCAGAAAAAATGCTTGATGTATATGCTACTTTTGCTGAAAATTGGCTGGCTCTTCCTGTTTTAAAAGGAACAAAAACTCAAAATGAACGTTTTGCAGGAGCTTTAGAAACATATTGCATTGAAGCATTAATGCAGGATGGAAAATCATTACAAGCAGGTACTTCTCATTTTTTGGGACAAAATTTTGCAAAAGCTTTTGATGTGAAATTTGCAACAAAAGAAGGAGGAATGGAATATGTATGGGCTACATCATGGGGTGTTTCCACACGATTAATGGGTGCTTTAGTAATGGCTCATTCTGATGATAAAGGTTTGGTTTTGCCTCCAAAATTAGCACCAATTCAAGTTGTGATAATACCAATTTATAAAAATGCAGAACAACTTCAAATAGTTACTGAAAGTGCTTTAAAAATTAAAGTAGCTTTAGAAAATAAAGGAATTTCTGTTAAATATGATGATGATGATAATCAAAAACCTGGATGGAAATTTAATGAATACGAATTTAAAGGTATTCCGGTTAGAATAGCAATAGGTCCTCGTGATATAGAACAAGGTACCATTGAAGTTGCTCGTAGAGATACACTTGAGAAGTTTACTTATCATCAAATAGATATAGATAACAAAATTGAACATTTATTACTGCAAATTCAGGATAATATTTATACCAAAGCTCTTGCTTTTAGGGAAGAACAAACAAGAAATGCAGATAATTGGGAAGAGTTTACTACATTATTAAATGAAAAAGCAGGCTTTATATATGCACATTGGGATGGAACACCAGAAACAGAAGAAAAAATCAAAGAACTTACCAAAGCAACAATTAGGTGTATTCCACTAAATAACAAATTAGAAGAAGGTAAATGCATTTTGACAGGTAACCCTTCAAAACAAAGGGTAGTATTTGCCAGGGCATACTAAAAGTAAAATATTTTATTCAATTTTAATAAGCTTTCCTGTACTTGTGTATTCAGTTTTTATTGAATAAGGATTGCCCTTATAATAAACATTTCCAATATCGTTTATTTTAGCTTCGAGTTCTTTTGTCACATAAATATAACAATCGTTAGTTCCGAAATTTTTTAAATAAGTGTATTCCGATATTAAATTTTTTGCATTTATAATTCCGGTCCCAAATTGATATACTATACTTGATTTGGTAATGCCATCAATATTTAATGTTGGTGGACCAGTGTGAATTTTAAGTCTGGATTCATATGTATTTATTGTTAAATCTACTGTTCCAGATCCATCATGAACGTCTATCTGAAAAATAGCATTCTTTAAAGTATCGGTACAACTAATATTTCCTGAACCCCAATAACTTATGGTGTCAAGTTTTTTTAATGAAATATAGGCATTTATAGGGATATCGAATTTTCTTACCCAATTACATCGATTTTCATTTGTAATATATAAATAATTGTTTTTTATTTCTGTATGTATTAATTTTAATAAGTTTTCGCCAGCTTCGATAGTGATTTTATTAATAGTGTCTGGTTTTAAAATAATGTTAATATTGTCTTCAAGCCAAATATTTGAAAAATCACCAACTATTCTTTCTTGAAATTTTATTTTACCAGTACTTTTAATACAATCACACATGTTTTCCTTTTTACAGGAAAGCAGAAATAATAAAAATATACATAACAAAATTTGTTTTTTCATGTTTTAAAATTTATATCCCAAACCGCATTCTATGTTGTCTGCTTTTGCAAAATGTGTTTTTAATGAAAGATTTAAAAACCAATGATCAGAAACGGCATATCTTATACCTATTCTTGTATAAATAGTTCCATCCGATTTATCTTTGCTTCGAATGTAAGGGCCAGTTTGAATTAAAAAAGACAAGTTGTTGTATCTTATTTCATACGCAAGACTTATACCAATACGAATAATTGAAATATTGGAATTAAAATTATTTGAAGATAAGTCAAGAACATAAAGGTTTCCAGTATTATAGAAGAGGTCTAATCCAAGTCCATATTTTTTTTTATGATTTTTTGTATTGAATAATATTCCTGAATAACTACAAGTAAAATATTTTTTATGTAATGGTGGGTACATTTCTTTAAATCCAAAAGATAGAAATGAATTAAATTCAAATTTTTTATTTAGAGGAGGTAAGTTCGTTTCAATTTTATCAGCTTGTTTTTTTAATATAAACCAAGAAGCGCCAATATTAAATGTGGGTATATTAATGCCCAGATTTGGGGTTTTAAAAGCTCCATTTGAAAAATGTGTTAATCCAATTCCCGAACTTAAAGATAATTGTTGATTTATCTTCCATCTGGTTTCAAAAAGTAAAGAGATTGCAGCATTTAAATGAGAACCTATTGCGATGTTTTTGTAATTGGTGTGTTGATCGAATTTTTTACTTAAATATCCTAATCCCATCCCAAAACGAAAATTAAAAAAAAATTTTTTCTTGTTAATAATATGGAAATTCATATATGGATAAAAAGCATAAGCGCTTCCCAAATAAGGCGACCTGCCAAGATCTGAATACCAAAAAACATAGCCTATTCTTGGATAGTTATAAAGTTTGTCCCATTTGTTTGTCCCAAATGTTTGAATACCCGAATTTATTTCGAATGCAGAAAAATGTCTTCCTTGTAAATGCTCTATTTTTTTATGATGTTTTATGATAAAACCATAATGGATTTTGGTTTCAATAAAAACATTTTTGTATTTAATTTTTCTGTCAATAGTTTGTGCTTGACTTATTGTTATATTGATAATAAATACAAAAAGCAATAATAATATTATAGCTGGATTTTTTGAATTTGAAACGTATTTTAAAGATTTACCTGCCAATTAAAAACTATTTAATTTACAAATGTATAAAAACTCCAAATATTCAAATAAATACTTGTTAACTTTGCAAAAAAAATATTAAAAATGAGCAATAATACAGAAAGTTTTGCACGATTGTTGAGTATAATGGACGAATTGAGGGCAAAGTGTCCATGGGATAAAAAGCAAACATTCGATTCGCTTAGACATCTTACAATTGAAGAAACATATGAGCTTGCAGAAGCAATAATTAATGAAGATATTGAGGAGATAAGAAAGGAATTAGGAGATTTATTACTACATATTGTTTTTTATTCTAAAATTGCTTCAGAAAAGCAATCCTTTAATATAGATGATGTTATTAATGGAATTTGTGAAAAACTAATCTTACGTCATCCTCATATATACGGTGATGTTACAGCAGAAACAGATGAACAAGTTAAAAATAACTGGGAAAAAATTAAATTAAAAGAAGGGAAAAAATCTGTATTAGAAGGAGTTCCAATGTCTTTACCTGCATTAGTAAAGGCGTACAGAATTCAGGAAAAAGCAAGAGGAGTGGGTTTTGATTGGGAAGAACCCTATCAAGTATGGGATAAGGTTGTTGAAGAATTGAATGAATTAAAACATGAGGTTGAAACAAAAGCAGAAAAAGATAAAATCGAGAGCGAATTCGGAGATTTAATGTTTGCTTTGATAAATTATGCTCGTTTTATTGATGTAAATCCTGAAAGTGCTTTAGAAAGAACAAATAAAAAATTTATAAAAAGGTTTAAATATCTGGAAGAGAATTCAAAAAAGACGGGAAAATTGCTTAAAGATATGACATTAAGCGAAATGGATGTGTTTTGGAATGAAGCAAAAAAGCTAGAATAAAAAAACCCAGCTTTTGCTGGGTTCTAGATAAATATTGAATTTTAATGCTTGCTAAGATAATTTGCCACACCTTCAGCTGTTGCTTTCATCGCCTCTTTTCCTTTATGCCAATCGGCTGGACATACTTCGCCATTTTCTTCAAAGAATTGCAATGCATCAACCATTCTAAGAACCTCATCTGTGCTTCTGCCCAATGGAAGGTCGTTAACAATTTGATGACGAACAATACCTTGCTTGTCTATTAAAAACAATCCTCTATAAGCAACTGGAGCGCCCCTAAATTGCATTTCGCCCTCATCCGAATAATCGTATTCCCCAGCTAATACATCATAATTTTCAGAAATAGTTTTTGAAAGATCTGAAACGATAGGGTATTTAACTCCTTTAATTCCACCATTTTTTAATTCTGTATTTAACCATGCCCAATGAGAAAATTTTGAATCAATAGAACAACCAACAACTGCTACATTTCTTTTTTCGAATTCAGCTAATTTATCTTGAAATGCGATTAATTCTGTTGGGCAAACAAAAGTAAAATCTAATGGATAGAAGAAAAAAACAACATGTTTTTTCCCAATATATTGTTCTAAAGAAAAATTATCTACAAATTCTCCACCATTAATTACTGCTTCTGCAGTGAATTTTGGTGCTTTTTTACCTACTAATACTGACATATGATAATATTTTAATTTATTAATTATTTGTTATTTATTTTGATTGCAAATTTAAAAATAAAATAAGTCCAATCAAAACTTTTAATTAAATATTTTAATACTTAATTATGGCTTGTAATTAAAAAAAATTCTTACAATGACTTAATTAGGTTGATTGGTCCATATTTCCCAGGATTTATCTGCTTGAAAAAACAACATTGAAAGTCCATTTTTTATTTGTGCACCGTTGTTTTTACCTTTGGTTAAAAAGAATGTTTCTTCTGGATTATATATAAGGTCATAAAGTAAATGGTTTTCTGTTAGAAGATTATATGGTATATCAGGAAATGTATTTAAGTTTGGAACCATACCAAGAGGAGTGGTATTAATTATTAATAAATTATTTTTAATAATATCTTCATTTATTTCATTATACTTAATGTGGTTTGATTGAAAAGGAGTGCGAGTTGCAATTTTAAAATTAATATTTAACTTATTTAAAACATAAGATACTGCTTTTGCACTTCCTCCATTTCCGAGAATTAAAGCGCTTTTATGATGATGTTTTATTAATGGTTTTATAGATTGTTCAAAACCTGTTGCATCTGTGTTATATCCTTTTAATAATGGGATATTATGATTGTTATTTAGAATTTTAATACAATTAACAGCATTAATTTCTTTAGAAATATCATCTAGGACTTGTAAATAAGGAATTATCTTTTCTTTGAATGGAATAGTTACATTCAATCCAATTAAATCAGGTGTATTTTGGATAAACGGTATAAATTCTGAAAGAGTTGCCAAAGGATACAACTCATAAATATGATCAACAAGAGATTCTTTAACAAATTTTTCCTGAAAATGTCTTTGGGAAAAAGAATGGGATATTGGAAACCCAATTAGACCGAATCGTTTCAATTGATTATATTTTAAAAATACAAAATTGCAATTTTTTTAAATGCATTAATCAAGATTTGAATTTTAGTTTAATTATTTTTCAAAATACTTTGAAATAATACAAAAAAACCAAATTATTTGTTTTAATTTGGTCATAGTTTTAAAACAATATTGTAATGAAAATAAAAATGTATTTTTGTTTTGTTATTTTACTTTATTCCATTGCCAGTAAGGCATCAAATGATAATAATCCAATAGGAGGTAGGGTTGCAGGAATGGGTTATTCTGGTGTTACAATATCTGACCCATGGTCGGTTCATAACAATCAGGCAGGTTTAGGATATTTAAAGTCTATAACTGCGGGAATATATTACGAGAATCATTTTCTTGTTAAAGAATTAAGCACAAAGTCTGCTACATTTGTTCTGCCAACTCAATCTGGGGTTTTTGGTCTGGATATGAATTATTTTGGATTTGATAAATATAATGAAACAAAAGTTGGTCTTGCTTATGGTAAGGCATTTGGAGAAAAAATTTCTGCTGGAATACAGTTTGATTATTTAAATACTCATATTGCTGATAATTATGGAAATAAAGGAGCTGTTACTTTTGAAATAGGGATTATTTCTAAACTTACAAAATCACTTATTATTGGAGCTCATGTTTTTAATCCCATTAGCGTAAAAATAGCGGATTATAACGACGAAAGAATTGCAACTATAATTAAACTCGGACTTTCTTACAATTTATCTAATAAGGTATTGGTATTGGTAGAAACAGAAAAAAACATTAATTATAAGCCTAATTTTAAAGCAGGATTGGAATATCATGTTATTAAGGAAGTTTATTTACGAACAGGTATATCTACCAACCCAACACAAAATACATTTGGAATAGGGATTGAGCTCAAAAAATTAAAAATTGATATTGCTTCATCATATCATCAGGTTTTTGGGTTTTCGCCTCAAGTTTCTTTGCTTTATAATTTCAATTAATAATTATTATGGATAAAATTTATAGTAGTATTATTCATTATAAAATAAAAGGGGTCGTTTTGTTTACATTTTTGTTGTTTTATTCTTTAAACACATATTCGCAAGACACAACAAAAAATGTCATTAAAAAAAGCAAAACGATAGTAAAACATTCTGATGATACCATTATAAATATTAGTGAAAATGACGAAAACACCGAACAAAAGATTGAAAAAATTGCTGAAAATACTGATGCAGAACTTGATTATACAGATTTAATTGATGATTTAGAATATTTAAAAAAACATCCATTAAATTTAAACAATACCTCTTTTGAAGAATTAACTAAAACCTCTTTATTAAGTGATATCCAAATTAACAATTTACTTGAACATATTAAAAAAAATGGAAAGCTAATATCTCTTTATGAACTACAGGCCATAGAAGGATTTGATTTAGAGACTATTTATAAAATACTTCCATATGTCTATGTGTCTTATGATGAAAAACAGCGGTATTTTTCTTTGAAAGAAATGATTAATAATGGGTCAAGTCAGGTTTTTATCCGTTATCAAAGAACATTAGAAGAAAAAAGTGGGTTTTCAGAAATTACAGATTCGGCATTAGCAGCAAATCCAAATTCCAGATATCTTGGTACACCTGAAAAAATATATCTTAAATATAGATTTACCTATTATAATAATATAAGTTGGGGGATAACTGCTGAAAAAGATGCAGGG
>DYDE01000021.1:0-24432 GCA_020718065.1 Marinifilum sp.
TAATATGATACATTTTTTTTATTTAAATTTTGCTATATTAATTAGAACTTAGCTCAAAAAAATAATATTTATAAATATTCCCTTCCACGCTTTCATTTTTCTTATTTTTATTTCTTTTTTCTATCAAAACATTTTAATAAAACATCTTTTTTTAATGGAGCTACTCACTGGGCAAACCGAAGACTTTATACAAAAGAACATCATACATCCACTGCTTAAGAACAATTATGCTTCAGCCTGCGAAGCTACAACACTTACCATTAAAAAACTCTACGATGCCATCCCGCAAAACAAAAGGATCTCTTATGGCATAGTGCATACGGTGAAGTTGCTTGGCGAATACTTATACCATCAGTTCGAAAAAAACAATATACCCCTATTCGATACTGCGCTGGCAATGTATCAACAAACTGAGAAGGCAGAAAACAAAACGGTTGCACTCTGTATGCTCTCTTTTCAGGGACTAAAAGAACCCGAAAAAGTGATCCCACTATTCGAAACAGCAGCGGCAGATACCGATTGGATGGTTCGCGAAATCACCCAAATGCTCTTCCGGAAAATAATTAAAAAACATCCTGAACCAGCCAGACTTTTCTTACTACGCATCGTTAAATCTGCCGATCCGAACATAAGACGTTTTGTGGGAGAAACGCTCCGGCCTGTGGTCGAAAACAAATGGTTTTACAAACAACCCGATTTTTCGCTTTCCGTACTCAAATATCTGTTCAAAGAAAACAAAGCATATCCACGCACATCAGTGGGCAACAATCTCAGCGACCTCTCCCGAAACCTTCCCGAAATGGTTTACCAAATAGTAGAAGAACTTGTAAATAGCGGTGACAAAAATTCTTATTGGATCGCATACCGTGCTTGCCGCAACCTGGTGAAAAAAGAACCCGACAGGGTAATGCAATTACTGAAGACCGATACCTACAAATACAAAGACAGAATTCACAACAAAGAACAAAAAAATGATTAACGAAATACAGGCAAAATCGATTATTCGTAAACACAAAAAAGTTGACAGCTGGTTTCTCTCGCGCTATGGAATGAATTTATACAGAGGTTGCACACACAACTGTGCTTATTGCGATGGAAGAGCAGAAGGTTACTATGTTAACGGCGAATTTGGCAAAGACATAGAAGTTAAAATAAATGCCATTGATATACTAAAAAAAGAACTAAACCCGGCACGCAAAAAAATACCCTTCGAAAAAGGATTTGCCATGGTTGGGGGTGGAGTTTGTGACGGTTATCAACCAATTGAAAAAGAATATCAATTAACCCGAAAAGTGCTCGAATTGATAAAAGAACATCATTTTCCGGTTCACCTGCTCACCAAATCTACCCTGGTTAGTCGCGATATGGATCTGCTCATCGAGATCAACAAACGCTCAAAAGCAATGGTAAGCTTTAGTTTTTCTTCCTGCAACGATAAGATCAGCAAAATATTCGAACCGGGGGTGCCCTCTCCAACAGAAAGACTGGAGACCATCCGCAAATTTAAGGACAATGGAATTAACTGTGGAATGTTTCTTATGCCTGTAATTCCTTATATCACCGATGGAGAAGAAATTCTGGAAGAAAGCATTCAAAAAGCAAAAGAAGCAGGTGTCGATTTTATCATTTTTGGGGGAATGACACTAAAAGAAGGACGACAAACCGAACATTTTTACAGGGTGCTCGATTCGTACAACCCCAATCTCAAATGCGACTACAAACAACTTTACCCTCCCACCAAATGGGGAAACGCAAAAGAAGAGTATTACCTTGCCGTATCCGACAAATTTTATCCTTTGGCAATGAAACATAAAATGCCAATCAGAATACCTTTACAGTTCTTTAAAAATCACATAAATGAAAATGACCTGGTAACAGTATTGCTCGAACATATTGATTATTTACTGAAAATTAAAGGAGAAAAATCGCCATTCTCCTATGCAGCATGGTCGGTTTCTCAACTCAAAACACCCGTTTCGGAAATAAAAACCACACTTACATCACTAAAAGGGGTTGGTATTACAACAGAAAAGATCATTCTCGAAATACTGAACAAAGGAACATCTGCTTATTATGATAAATTGATGAACGAATATATACGCTAAAAAATTAATTACATTAATTCTACACTTAAAAAAAAAGCTAAACCCTTGCCAATTCACATTTTCGAAAAATAATTGAAGATTGCTTAAAAAATAGTTGGTTATAATTTTTCAATTATTTTTATCTTTGAATAAAAATTCAAAAAATTACTAAATTTGTTAAAAACATAAACTTTAAACAAGCTGTTTATGTAAAATGATCAGATAATTTAATAAGATTATCCTTGGATAATCATTGTTTTATTTTCTGATTACAATAAAAAATATAATAAATAATGGCAGACAAGAACGACAAAGTGTTGCATGACCTTCTAAAGAAGATATTTGGATTTGATACCTTTAAAGGAAATCAGGAAGTTATTATTAAAAATGTACTTGAAGGCAAAGATACATTTGTAATAATGCCTACCGGCGGTGGTAAATCAATGTGTTATCAGCTACCAGCTTTAATAAGCAAAGGAACAGCTATAATAATCTCCCCTTTAATTTCGTTGATGAAGAATCAGGTAGATGCTATCCGTAATTTTGGTGCAGAAGACGGAATAGCACATTTCCTAAACTCTTCACTTTCAAAGGTAGAGATATTAAATGTAAAGAAGAACCTCACTGATGGTAAAACAAAATTACTTTATGTTGCACCCGAATCGCTCACCAAAGAGGAAAATATAGAATTTTTTAAAGATATAAATATTTCGTTTTTTGCAATAGATGAAGCCCATTGTATTTCTGAATGGGGTCACGATTTCAGACCCGAATACCGTCGTTTACGACCAATTATTGAAGCTATTGGTAAAAAAGCACCAATTATTGCATTAACTGCTACTGCAACTCCAAAGGTTCAGCAAGATATCATCAAAAATCTTAATATGCAGAATGCAGGTATCTTTATTTCATCATTCAACAGACCAAATTTATACTATGAAGTAAAAGCTAAATCAGGAGATGTAAATAAAGACCTCATCAAATATATCAAAAATCATACAGGTAAATCTGGTATCATATATTGTTTAAGTCGCAAAAAAGTTGAAGAATTAGCAGAAACACTTCAGGTTAACGGAATTAAAGCAGTACCTTACCATGCCGGCTTAGATTCTGCTGTGCGTGTTAGCAATCAGGATAAGTTCCTGATGGAAGAAATTGATGTAATTGTTGCAACAATTGCTTTTGGAATGGGTATCGACAAACCCGATGTTCGTTTCGTAATACACTACGATATGCCAAAAAGTCTCGAAGGTTACTATCAGGAAACCGGAAGAGCAGGAAGAGACGACGGAGAAGGTAACTGTATTGCTTTTTATAGTTACGAAGACGTTCAGAAACTTGAGAAGTTTATGAAAGGGAAACCTGTTGCAGAACAGGAAATAGGCAATCAACTACTGATGGAAGTTATTTCTTATGCAGAATCTGCTGTTTGTCGTCGCAAACAATTGCTTCATTATTTTGGAGAAGTTTATCCACAGGAAAATTGCCAAAACTGCGATAACTGTTTACACCCAAAAACAAAATTTGAAGGCAAAGATGATGTTTATTTATTATTAGAAACTGTTCTGGCTGTAAAAGAACAATTCAAACCAAAACATTTAATCAATGTTTTGATAGGCAAAAACAATGCACAAATCAAATCATACAAGCACAATAAACTCGAAGTCTTCGGCAGAGGAATGGAAAAAGACGAGCGTTATTGGAACGCAGTTATTCGCCAAACCCTCATCGAAAGATTGTTGATTAAAGATATTGAGAATTATGGTATTCTTAAAATGAGCGAAGCAGGCGATAAGTTTCTGGATGAACCATATTCTATCATGCTAACCCACGACCACAATTATGAAGGCGAATCTGATGATGAATTTTTTGGAGGCGGGGGTCAAAAAACCAGTGCAACCGATAAAATACTTTTTGCACTATTAAAAGACCTAAGAAAAGAGCTGGCAAAAAAACAAAACCTCCCTCCTTTTGTTATCTTTCAGGATCCTTCTTTAGAAGATATGGCTATACAATATCCCATATCTCTCGACGAATTAAAACAAATTACCGGAGTTGGTTCTGGCAAAGCTGGGCGTTACGGAAAACCATTTATTGAACTTATTAAAAAATACGTTGAAGAAAACGAAATTGAAAGACCACAGGACATGGTCGTCAAATCGGTAATCAACAAATCCGGATTAAAAGTTTACATTATTCAAAGCATCGACCGTAAAATCTCTATCGAAGATATTGCCATTGCAAAAGGAATCACCATAGACGAACTTCTTACAGAAATGGAAAGTATTGTTTCTTCAGGTACAAAAATTGATATTAACTATTATATCAATGAATTTACCGACCTGGATCATCAGGAAGAAATATACGAGTATTTTAAAACAGCCGAATCAGACTCTGTACACGATGCTTTGATTCAACTTGGAGAAAATGAATACAGTGAAGAAGAAATAAGATTAATGAGAATTAAATTTATTTCTGAGCTTGGCAATTAATCATTTAACTTCTTTTTATTTAACTATCTTAGTAAAATTTAATTAATTAACATAACAATATAAAACTATGCAAGAAGAGCAAATTCAGGAAAATTCTACATTAGATAAAACAGGACACCCACATCATCGAAAAATAAATATGGGTATGGCTTTAAATATTCTATTATTGATTGCGGTGGTTCTTTTATATATCTTGTTTTTTACTTCAAAACCAAATGATGCTGAGAAAAACATTTCGGGTGGTAAAAATAAAATTCAAACAATTGCTTTTATCAATTCCGACAGCCTGATGGAAAACTACGAATTTGTTAAAGAAATGAAAACAAAGCTGGAAACCAATAAAAAACAACTCGAAACTCAGTTTACCGGAAAACAAAATTACTTTCAAAAACAATTAACAGATTTAGAAACCAAAGTTTCTACCTATCTAATTTCAAAAGAAGAAGCCCAAAAGAAAGCAATGGAAATGCAACAGGAACTGATGGAATTAAACCAAACTCTAAGTGAAAAACTTTCTCAACAAGAAATGGAAATGAATGTTGCATTACTTGACACGATTTCTTCGTTTATGAAAAACTATAATAAAAAACACAATTACGATTTTATACTTGGTTATTCTAAAGGAGGCGGTATCCTTTATGCCAACGATGCTTATGACATAACAAAAGATGTGCTGGTAGAAATAAACAAAGAATATGCTAAAAAACAAAAAAAATAATTAATTAAATTCATCCCTAAACAACAAAATGAAAAAGATTTTACTATTTATTTTACCATTATTTTTCTTATTTGCTTGCGCAAAACCCAGGGAAATTATTGAAGAAACCTATCCTGATGGTTCAAAAAAAATTGTTCGTTTTTACAAAGGAGATGGAAAAGATAAAATTCTTTTAAAAGAAGTTGCATACTATCCGAATAAAAAAATGCATTATGAAGGCGAGTTTACAAACAACCAAAGAGATGGCAAATGGACTTTCTGGTATGACAATGGAAATAAATGGAGCGAAGGTTATTTGAAAAAAGAAGTGAATGATGGAAAACGAACTGTTTGGTTCGAAAATGGTCAAAAGCGTTACGAAGGCAATTATAAAGAAGGAAAAGAGGTTGGAAAATGGCAATTTTATGGTGAAAATGGATCACTTGTCAAAGAAATTGACTTTGATACTATAAAAAAATAGAACTTCTTTTGCTGCCATTAAAAACTTTTAGTCTTTTTAATTAACATCTTATTATTAAAAGCTTAATGCTTTCTTTTTCAAATACCGAAATAGCTTTCAAATCGAAAAGCAATGCCGAATTAAAAAAAGCATATTGGTTATTTAAAATTGTTAACAACAAGACCAATGTTATAATTGGGAAACATCTCCTTAATATTGCTCTTTTTATAAGATTACCAATAAAATGGTTAATAAAACCAACTGTTTTTAAACATTTTTGTGGTGGAGAAACAATTGATGAATGCAACAAAACCATTGAAAAACTCTCTCAGTACCATATTGGAACAATTCTCGATTATTCTGTAGAAGGTGGCAGTTCAAACAAAGCATATGATTTAGCTGTAAATGAAATTACCAATACCATTTTAAAAGCGAAAGATAACCCACATATTCCTTTTAGTGTTTTTAAAGTTAGTGGAATTGCTCGATTTGATCTTCTTTCAAAAATAAATTCCAATCAAAAGCTCAATTCTGAAGAAACCAACGAATATCAATTAATTCGCAACAGAATAAATATCATTTGCAAAACCGCCCATGAAAACAATGTGCCGGTATTTATAGATGCTGAAGAAACCTGGCTTCAAGATACAATAGATAATTTAGCTACCGAAATGATGTTATTATACAATAAGAACAAAGCAATTATTTACAACACTATTCAATTATACCGCACCGACAGATTATCATATTTGAAGCAAATGCTTGAATTTTCAGAAAATCATAATATCTTCTTAGGCTTTAAATTAGTACGTGGTGCATACATGGAAAAAGAAAGAGAAAGGTCTCTAAAAATGAATTACCCCTCTCCTATTCAACTATCAAAGAAAGATACAGATTCCGATTTTAATGAAGCATTGACGTTTTGTATAAACAACATCAATAAAATTTCATTTTGTGCAGGAACACATAACGAAGAAAGTTCAATGCTGTTAGCTGATTTAATTGAAACATCAAACATAAGCAGATCTAATAAAAACATTTATTTTGCACAATTACTGGGCATGAGCGATCATTTAACATACAATCTTGCAAATTCAGGGTATAATGTTGCCAAATACGTTCCTTATGGTCCAATAAAATCAGTATTACCATACTTAATAAGAAGGGCTGAAGAAAACACATCTGTTGCAGGTCAAAGTAGCCGCGAACTAAACTTAATCAAGTTAGAGAAAAAAAGAAGAAAAGATATTAATTAACTATACTTTGTAAGGGGATAAAATTAAGCATTTTGTGAAGGTATAGGTTATAGAGGTATATGACAGACGCTAACCCTTTATACCTTCATACCTTTATTCCAAATACCAATAATGTAGAAATCCTGTTTGCAATATATTTTCTTAAAAAGCAGCAAGCAACAAATCAATGTTTTGAAAAGGCAAATTGAAATAATTACCTATACTTTTATTGGTAAGAATGCCATTATAAAGGTATAAGCCATTACGAACACTAACATCATTCTTCAGCATTCCTTCAATACCACCTTCCTCAGCTATTCTTAAGAGAATGGTAGCAAATATATTGCTTAAAGCATAGGAAGCAGTGTGCGCAACACGGGAAGCTATATTTGGAACACAATAATGAACAACTCCATACTTCATAAACACAGGTTCGGCATGATTGGTTATGTGCGATGTTTCAATACAACCACCCTGATCAATACTTACATCAACAATAACAGCTCCGAATTTCATTTGTTGAACCATTTCTTCACTAACGATACATGGCGTTCTTCCTTCAGGACTGTGAATAGCTCCAATAACAACATCAGCTGTTTTCAATGATTTTAACAATACTTTTGGTTGAAAAATGGAGGTATAAATTCTTGTATTCAAACTATTTTGAAGACGTCTTAATTTATATATCGAATCATCAAAAACTTTAACACTTGCTCCTAGACCCATTGCTGCACGTGCCGCAAACTCACCAACAGTTCCTGCACCAAGAATAATTACATCTGTAGGAGTTATCCCTGAGAAGCCACCTAACATTTTTCCTTTGCCATATTCAGGATGACATAAATATTCCGAAGCAATTAAAATAGAGGTATTACCTGCTATTTCACTCATTGAGCGAACTACAGAAAAAATATTTGATTTATCTTTTATATATTCAAATCCAATAGCTGTTGTTTTTTTTGCAGAAAGTTTCTTGAAAAAATCAGCATTTTGAGATGTAAAATGTAAAGAAGAAATAATTGATTGCTTAGTTTTTAGCATTTCCATTTCTTCATTTGATGGAGGTGCAACCTTAAGGATTATATCTGCTTTATAAACTTCTTCAGCAGTTTTAACAATAGTAGCTCCTGCTTCATTATATTCCAGATCATAAAAATGGGCTCCTTTTCCAGCATCCGCTTCCATAATAACCTGATGACCATTTTGTACCAACAAAGCTACACCATCAGGGACTAAAGCAATACGTTTTTCTTGAAATGATGTTTCTTTTGGAACCCCTATAGTTATATTGGTTTTGGGTTTTTTAATCTCTAACATTTCCTCTTGTGGAAATAATTTAGTGCTTGTACCAAAAGAAATATATTTTTCAGTATCTGATATCATTTTCTATGAAGTTAATTATGGTCTTATTAAAAAATTATACTTCTCACACTATCATATTCTTTAATAGTCAAATTTACAAAATCTTTTGGTAATAGTGAAGTAATTTTTTCTGGCCATTCTATAAAACAATAATTATTATTGTAAAAATAATCTTCATATCCCATATCATATACTTCCGATAGTTTATTGATACGATAGAAGTCAAAATGATATATTTTACCATATAAACCAGATGAATATTCATTAACCAGAGCAAAAGTAGGGCTGTTAACAATTTCTTTCACACCCATATACTTGCATATAGCTTTAATAAAAGTGGTTTTCCCAACACCCATAGGTCCATACAAAGCAAAAACCCTGTTGTTCTTAAATGTATTCAAAACTTTTTCCGCAGCAAAATCTAAATCTAGAATCGTTTTGCATTCAATAACATTATTCATCAGAATTTCAGTATAAACTTTATTTAGAAGATAAATTAATAAAAGGAATCAACATTTCTTCCATTGAAACACCACCGTGTTGAAAAGTATTCTTGTAGAAATTTGCATAATAATTAAAATTATTAGGGTATGCAAAAAACAAGTTTTCCTTTGCAAAAATATATGAAGAACTAACATCTAATCTTGGTAAAAAGGCATCTGCCGGATTAAGCACTTCAAAAACATCCTTTTTAGAATATTGAAGGCTCTTCCCAATTTTATAACGCAAATTAGTATTCGTATTTTTATCTCCTATCACTTTTGATGTATTATTCACTCTTATTGAACCGTGATCTGTTGTAATAACAATACGTACTTTTTTCTCAGATAAGAATTTCATAATATCAAACAGCGTAGAGTGTTCAAACCAGGATAAGGTGAGAGAACGATAAGCAGATTCGTCTTCTGCCAGTTCACGTATCACTTCCATGTCAGTCCTTGCATGAGATAGCATATCAACAAAATTATAAACTATAACATTCAACTTATTGTTCATCAAATTCGGCATATATTCTAACATTTTCTTTCCATAAGAAAGATTGACAACCTTGTTATAAGAGTGTTTTACATCTGCTCCCCAACGCTTCAATTGTTCTGTTATTAACTCCGCTTCATGTTGATTTTTTGTACCTTCTTCATCTTCATCAGACCATAACATTGGATATTTTTTATCAATTTCCGAAGGCATTAAACCTGCAAAAAAAGAATTTCTTGCATATTGGGTAGCTGTAGGTAAAATACTATAATAAATATCATCTTCATCAACTCTAAAATAATCTTCAATTAGAGGTTGCAAAACTTTCCACTGATCATAACGAAAATTATCAATAACAATTAAAAATACCGGACTCTCGTTATTTATGAGCGGCATAACCTTTTCTTTAAAAGCTGTATGAGACAACACAGGCTTACTTGGAGACTTCCCTTTCAACCAATCAATATAATTAGACTCAATAAATTTGGAGAACATTTTGTTTGCTTCAGTTTTTTGAGAAACTAAAATATCCTGCATTCCCGAATCTTTAGATTTCTCTAATTCGATTTCCCAATAAACTAATTTTTTATAAATAGCAACCCAATCATTATGATTTAGTTTATTACTTAATGATAAACTTATATTCCTAAACTCTTGTTGATAGGCAGAAGATGTTTTCTCACTAATTAATTTCTTATTATCCAGATTTTTTTTTAGCGAAAGGAGTATTTGATTCGGGTTTACCGGTTTAATAAGATAGTCTGCAATGTTTGAACCAATAGCATCTTCCATTATTGATTCAGCTTCATTCTTGGTTATCATTACAACTGGTATATTAGGACGAAGATTTTTAATGGCAGAAAGAACTTCCAAACCAGACATTCCTGGCATGTTTTCATCTAAAAAAACGATATCATAATAATTCTCGTTGATTTTATCCAATGCTTCATTACCGCTATTTGTTGTATCAACGTTATAACCCTTCTCCTGTAAAAAAAGTATATGTGGTTTGAGCAAATCCATTTCGTCATCAGCCCATAAAATTGTTATTTTTTCCATAAAATGTTATATATTTATTGTAAAATTGGTTACTGATTAATTATAAAAATACAAATTTAGCAATTGTGAAACATATTTTATCTAATAAACGCAAAATATTTAACGATCCTGTTTATGGTTTTATTACAATTCCAAATGAATTAATTTTTGACTTAATTGAAAATCCATATTTTCAAAGATTAAGAAGAATAAAACAATTAGGTTTAACTCACTTAGTATATACCGGAGCATTACATACCCGTTTTCAGCATGCAATGGGAGCAATGCATCTTATGATGCAAGCAGTAGAAACACTCAAATCTAAAGGTTATGAAATAAGCTTAGATGAAGAAAATGCACTTTATATTGCTATTTTACTTCATGATATTGGACATGGTCCTTTTTCTCATGCATTAGAAAACTCAATTGTGCATAATGTTACCCATGAAGATCTATCTGAAATATTTATGAATAATCTTAATTCAACATATGGTGGCAAACTATCTTTGGCTATTGAGATTTTCAAGAATACGTATCCTAAAAAATTCTTACATCAATTAGTATCAAGTCAATTAGATATGGATCGTCTAGATTATCTTATGCGTGATAGTTATTATACAGGAGTGTCTGAAGGGTTGATCGGTTATGACAGAATAATTAAAATGCTTTCTGTTGCAGATGACGAACTTGTAATTGAAGCAAAAGGTATTTATTCAATTGAAAAATTTATTATTTCTCGCAGATTGATGTATTGGCAGGGTTATCTTCATAAAACAGTTATAGCTGCAGAAAATTTATTGGTCAAGATTTTAAAAAGAGCAAAAGAACTGGCTCAAAAAAAAGAAGAACTCTTTGCAACTCCTTCATTAAAACTTTTTTTATATAATAATTTCACTAAAGAAGATTTTCTAAAAAACATAAACGTTCTCAATGCTTTTAAAGAATTGGACGACAATGATGTTTTTGCTTCGATTAAAGTTTGGATGAATAACAACGATTATACTTTAAGCACACTATGTAAAAACATGGTCCTGCGAAATCTTTTCCATGTAGAATTGCAGAATAAAGCTTTTACAGAAGAGCATAAGGAAACCATAAAAAAAATAATCCTAAAAAGTCTTCCTATCAAAGAAAATTTAATAGACTATTTTTTCTTCGAAGGAAAAACTACCAATAGTGCTTATGACATTAAGAAAGAAAACATTAACATTTTATATAATAATGGAGAACTGATTGATATTTCAGAAGCTTCCGACCAGTTGAATAATGAAGTATTAAGCAAGTCTGTTACTAAACACTTTATCTGCTATCCGAAAAACTTATAAAAACTGTATTTGTAAATAGATTTTATTAAATCAAGAAAATATACTACCTTGCACAACTTTTTTGTAGAATTTTAGCAGCTTTGTTAATGAAATTTACAGCAAAACAAATTGCCGAACTGCTTAATGGCGAAGTTGAGGGCAACAAAGAAGAAACCATTGATAAACTCTCTAAAATCGAAGAGGGTATGAAAGGTTCTTTAACTTTTCTTGCAAATCCTATCTATACTCCTTGCATATATAAAACCAATGCTTCAATTGTTATTGTTAACAAAGATTTTATAGCCGAACAACCTGTAAATACAACTTTGATTCGTGTTGAAAATGCTTATCAGGCTTTTGCAAAATTACTTGAAACATATAATCAAATTAAATTAAATAAAGTCGGTATCTCCGATATGGCATTTATTTCAAAATCTGCATCAATTGGAGAAAACGTATATATAGGAGAATTTGTTTATATTGGTGACAATGTTAAAATTGGAAACAACTCAAAAATATATCCAAACAATTATATTGGAGATAATACCATTATAGGAAATAACTCTACTTTATTTGCAGGTGTAAAAATATATTCAGACAATATAATTGGCAACAATTGCAATATTCATTCTGGTGTTGTTATTGGTGGAGATGGCTTTGGGTTTGCCCCTCAAAGCGAAAATAATTATATGAAAATTGCACAAACCGGTAATGTTATTATTGAAGATGATGTAGAAATAGGTGCAAATACAACAATTGACAGAGCAACATTAGGTTCAACGATTCTGCACAAAGGAGTTAAACTCGATAATTTAATTCAAATTGGGCATGGTGTTGAAATAGGTGAAAATACAATTATTGTTTCCCAAACTGGTATTGCGGGATCCACCAAAATTGGCAAAAATTGTGTAATAGCAGGACAGGTTGGTATTATTGGACACATAGTAATAGCTGATAATGTTAAAATTGCTGCTCAATCCGGAATTGGTTCGAGTATAAAAAATGAAGGGGAATTGGTTCAAGGCTCACCTGCTTTTGGACTTTTAGATTATAAAAAATCTTATATTCATTTTAGGAATTTTAACAAAATAAAAAATAAAATAGACGAATTAGAAAAAAAGATCATTGAGCTACAGCAAAAATAATTCATTTAAAACTTATTAAATAATAGTTTTGAAATAGCTATTAAAAGGCTCATTGGATTTTATATCTTTGCAAATATGAAAGAAAAACAAAAAACAATTATATCTCCAGTATCTGTTTCGGGTATTGGGTTACATTCTGGTAATGAAGTTGAACTCACCTTTAAACCTGCACCAGAAAATTATGGTATCAAATTTAAACGAACAGACCTCGAAAATCAACCTATAATTGATGCTGATATTGATTATGTTATTGACACATCAAGAGGAACAAGCATTGAAAAGAATGGAGCAAGAATATCTACTATAGAACACGTTCTTGCAGCTATTTCCGGCTTAGATATTGACAACATTCTTATTGAAATTAATTGTTCTGAAACTCCAATTCTTGATGGTAGTTCTAAATTTTACATAGATGCCCTCAAAACAGCTGGTATTGCAGAACAAAATGCAGACAGGGAATATATTGAAATCAAAGAAATTGTAAAATACTTTGATAAAGATAAAAAAGTTGAAATGTATGCAATTCCTGATAACAAATACAGTGTTTCAGTAATGGTTGATTATGAAACTGACGTTTTGGGATGCCAACAAGCTACTCTTGAAAATATTTCTGATTTTAGCAATGATATTTCAATGTGTCGCACATTTGTTTTTCTTCATGAGCTTGAATATTTATATAACAACGGTCTAATTAAGGGAGGGGACTTAAATAACGCTATCGTTTTTGTAAATCGTGTTATTACGGATAGTGAACATGCAAAATTAGCGACAATGTTCAACAGATCAAAAGTTTCCGTACTAAAAGAAGGAATTTTAGACAATGTTAAACTTCATTTTAACAACGAACCTGCCAGACATAAACTTCTGGATGTTATTGGAGATTTAACTTTACTTGGTAAAAAGATAAAAGGCAGAATTATTGCTAATCGCCCGGGTCATCATTCTAATGTTCAATTTGCAAAAAAAATAAAACAGAGTTCTAATTATTTTAAAACCAGAACCGATTATCAGGTTTATGAGCCTAATGTGCCTCCTTTATATGATATTAACCAGATAATGAAAATTCTGCCTCACAGACCACCATTTCTTTTAATAGACAAAATATTAGAAATGAGCCATTCACACGTTGTAGGTTTGAAAAATGTTACAATGAACGAACCTTTCTTCGTAGGACATTTTCCACAAGAGCCAGTAATGCCTGGAGTTTTATCTATAGAAGCAATGGCTCAAACCGGAGGTATTTTAGCACTTAGTACGGTTCCTGATCCGGAAAATTATCTTACTTTATTTATGAAAATTGACAATGTAAAGTTTAAAAATAAAGTTTGCCCTGGTGATACCGTCATTTACAGATTAGAATTAATAACTCCTATCCGCAGAGGCATATGTCATATGCGTGGGATAGCTTATGTTGATAAAAAAATAGTGATGGAAGCCGAAATGATGGCTCAAATAATAAAAAAAATTAAATAGTATTATATGAATCAGCCCTTAGCATATGTTCACCCTCAAGCCAAAATAGCTAATAATGTTGTAATTGAACCTTTTGTTACTATTCATAAAAATGTTGAAATTGGTGAAGGAACCTGGATTGGATCTAATGTTACAATAATGGAAGGTGCCCGAATTGGTAAAAATTGTAGAATTTTTCCAGGCGCAGTTATATCTGCTATTCCACAAGATTTAAAATTTAATGGTGAAGAAACAACTGCAACTATTGGAAACAATGTAACGATCAGAGAATTTGTAACTGTAAACCGAGGCACTAAAGCAAGTCTCGAAACTGTTGTTGGTGATAATTGTCTTTTAATGGCGTATGTTCATGTTGCTCACGATTGTTTTATTGGGAGTAATTGTATTCTTGCCAATGGTGTTACTCTTGCAGGTCATATTAAAATTGATGATTATGCAATTGTTGGAGGGTTGTCTGCAGTTCACCAGTTTGTAAATATTGGATCTCATGTGATGATTTCTGGCGGTTCTCTTGTCAGAAAAGATGTTCCACCATATACAAAAGCGGCAAGAGAACCACTTTCATATGTTGGGATTAACTCTGTTGGACTTCGCAGAAGAGGTTTTTCTCCCGAAAAAATTAAAGAAATTCAAGATATTTATCGAATCATATATTTAAGAGGGTTCAATGTTTCTCAATCTCTGGCTATTATTGAAGCTGAAATGCCAGCAACTTCTGAAAGAGATGAAATTATTGCTTTTACAAATAATTCAAGTAGAGGCATTATGAAAGGATATTCCAGAAATGAGAAATAAAAAAGCGCTTTAGATATTCTAAAACGCTATATTTTTTTTCATTTTTATCTTTTATTCAAATAATCTTGGTGTTTTTGGTGTTACCCTGGTTTTATTAAAACCACCAAAGGATGTAGCAACCATTAATTCGTGGGAGCCTCCTGCATAGGTTTTCAATTTTCCAATAGTATAATCATAAGAATAACCAACTTTCCATTCTTTATTTATCTGATAACCCAAAAGGAAAACAATTGAAGAACCTGTTCTATATGACAATCCTCCCCACAACATTTTATTATAATATACTAAAGCATTAATATCTAACTGCGTTCTATAAAAGGTGCTTTTTAATAAAAGATAAGGAACTAATACAAATTCATCATTTACATCAAATTTATATTTACCATATAAGTAATAGTGTCTTGGATTTTTAGTAAGTGTAGAACCTTTCACTCCTCTGTCTAAGTGTGTTGAAGCCACGCCTATTGCATAATCACTTGTATTTAATTCCGCACCAAAGTTAAAATCTGGTCTCAAATTACTAGTTTTATGACCAAATGCATAAGGATCTGATTTATCATCTACTTCTAATTTTGAACCATCTGTAGATTTGTTAACAAAACCAACTCCTAAACCCAAATATAAAGCCATTCCGGTTTGTAATTCCACAGGATAAGAGTACATTGCTTTAAAGTTGATCGTTTTTTCATACCCAACCTTATCATTTATAAGGGATACCCCAACTCCGCCAAATAGCTTCTCCACATATGTAGAACCATTAATAAACTGGGTAGAGGGTGCCCCGGAAAATCCTATCCATTGTTGACGAGCAATAGCTGTAACATTTATATTGCTGCTAGTTCCAATGGCTGCCGGATTAAAAGACACCTCATTATAGACATAATGACTCACACTTATGTCGTTTTGCGAATACCCTGCATAGGGAATTATTAAGCAAATTATTATAAAGAGTAAACCTATTTTTTTCATATTGTTAAGGTTTTATTTATATTTATTTTTTTATAAGCTTTTCGCTTCTTTTATAGTTATTTTCTTTCCATTGTTATAAGCAACAATAAACGAATCATATCCGTATTTTTGAAGTTGCTGCTGCATCGTAATTGCTGATTTGAAATCTGTATAACTTCCTACAGAATATCTGTGAAATCCATCTCCTTCAAATGTATAATTGATCTGCTCACCGGTTATTCCCTTAATTTTATTATAATAATTTGATCCTATCGGGTTTCTGGTAGCAATAAATTGCACCCTGAATTCAACACCATTTCTAAATTTAGTATTTAAACTCCCTTCTGACACATTATTACCACTATTCACATTGTTATTATTAACCAAATCAAAGTTTTTTGTCAAATCTATTTTATCTATGCCACTACTTTTCGAGAAATTATAATAATTAGCAAAATCTTCGTATTTCTTTAACAATTGAAAAGTAGTACGTCTGTTTTTTTGATTATCATCTTCCGTTTTTGCGTTTTTAATAACCAGATCCATTTCTCCATGACCAATTGGTGCAAGTTTATCTTTGCTAACACCTTTATAAATTAAATAATTTACAACCGAATTTGCACGTTTATAGGAAAGTATCAGGTTATAATCATCGCTACCTATCGCATCAGTATATGCATTAATTACAATATATTGCTTTGTTTCTTTCAGAAAATCAACTAATTTGTCTAATTCTTGTTTAGATTCTGATCTTAAATCCCATTTATTAAAATCCCAGTAAATGTTTTTTATTTCATATTCCTTTGTTTTAGGAACTTTTATCACTTCAATATCAACAACTTTATCAAATGTTTTAGCGATATCCTTCGTATCAAGCGAATCTTCAAAATATTTAAATGATTTAAGATTGGTTAAATAATCAGGATCTGTTACAAAAATAGCATATTTTATATCTGGATCTCTGTCTTTAAAAACAAAATCACCATTGTCATCCGATAAGGTTGTTTCTCTTGTTCCATCAGTGCCTGAACAAAGCACTTTTAATTTACTCACAACTTTACTTTGAGAATAAGTTTTAACATTTCCTTTTAGGTCATATAATTTCTTTATACTCTTAAAAGAATAAATATCATCACCACCACTAATGTTATTTATATCATCAATTCTGTTGCTTGAAATCCAGCCACCTTTAATATCTTTCCATGTTATACCAAAATCATCTGCATTAGAGTTAATAGGTTGTCCCACATTTACTGGTTCTGAAAAATTTCCCTGCGCATCAACTTTTGACATATATATATCATAACCTCCAAAACCAGTTCGCCCATTAGAAGCAAAATACAATAATGAATCTCCAAGTATAAAAGGATAAGCATCAGACCATTTTGTGTTAATTTTTGGTCCTAAATTAACTGGTTGTCCCCATATTCCATTTTCGCGTTTTAACATCCATATATCCTGTCCACCTTGCCCACCTGGCATATTAGAAGTAAAAAAAAGCGTGTTCCCATTTGCTGAAATACTGGGATGAAGACAATCTACAGCGTCATTACTATAACCATCAAATATCTTAGGTTCTGTCCATGTATTGTTTGCATCATTATAATCAGAAACATAAATATTGCATGTTTTTCTTTCATATTTCAACCCATTACATTGGGTAAAATATGCCCTTTTTTCCTTTTCATTATAGGTAAAAAAAGCATCGTTGTAATTGGTATTCAATCCCTGAAGTGCTTCTGGTACTCCCCATTTATTTTTTTTACTATCTAATAACACTTCATAAATATCTGTAAAGGACATACCGGTCGCTTTATCAATTTTTTGAGAACCACTCAATCCTGTTGATGAATAGGCTATTCTTGTTTTAAACCCCATAGTTGTGCCAATCCAGTATAAATAATCGTAGGAAACATCATACTTAGGTTCAAATTGATTGTTATATTTTTTACTTCCTTTATCGTTTTCATATAAAACTGCAGTTGTTATAGGAAAATAATAAATGCCATATTCTAAACCAGGTGTATTCAATGAAACCTGATTCTTTACTTCATATTCAGGAATTTTACTCTGGTTTTGCTTGGCATAATTTGCACAATCCAATATATGTAAAGCATCAACGTCGTTCGGATCCTCATTTAAGCGATCATTCATATATTTAATGGCTTGGTCATAATCTCCAGACCGCAACAACATATCTCCTAATTTAATGCTCAAATCAGAGGACTTATAACCCAAAGCCATTGAATTTGTGTAATTTATACTTGACTTCTTAAAATCTCCGGTTTTTCGGTAGCATTCCCCTAATTGATAATTAGTATAAGATTTAACTTCATTAGCTACCTTCTTCTTGTTCAAAATTGCTAAATATACTCTTATTGCTTCTGAATAATAGCCATTGTTATACAGAGTATCTGCATTAGCTGTAATACTTTGTGCAAGCGATAAATTTGAAAATAAAATTCCAAATAGTGCGATGATCGTTAGTTTTCTCATTGTTTGATATCAATTATGGTTACAGCTCCCTTCAATACTGTTGTTACTTTATTTAAATCTTTTACTTTTAATATATAATAGTAGGTGCCCGGCGAAACTTTCTGTCCATGATATTTCCCATCCCAACCCTTGGTTCCCATATACATTGTTTGTCCCCAACGGTTAACAATGGTTAAATCCATTCCCTCAAGGAAAATATCATTAATGCCATCGCCATTAGGTGTAAATGCATTTGGAATTGTCTTTAGTAGTATAACTACATCCACAGGCCAGCTTTCACAACCTCTGTTTTCTGCAATACATGTTACTATTGTTGAGTCGCTCGATACTTTATCCGTTTTAAAAATATTACTCGTCCCCGATTGCTCTTTCTCCCCATCTATATAAAATTCATATAAAGCATAATTTTCCGGAAAAGCAGTAAATGTAATTATTTGCCCTCCATATATTATATTACCCTGCTTATCCGAAACAAGAGTTATTACAGGAGTTGGTTTTGGCCCCACTCTCACAGTATCAATAGAAACACATCCGGCTATTCTTGAAGTTACAGTTAAAATATAATAAGTAGTATCAGATGGCGACACAACAGGAGTTGGCACATTCGTATTAAATCCTGGAGGAATAGATGTCCAATGATAAGTATATAAAGTTGTATCAACAAAAAATGGATCTCCCAACATTATAGCATCACCATAACAGAGCGAAGTATCTTTTCCAGCATAAGCCGGAGGAATATCCACATTCACGAAAACAGAATCATAAGCTGTACATCCGCTAATGCTATCATATACAGTTTCGTAATATTTAGCAGAATAAAGAGGACTTACAGTAGGATTTGATAAAGTTGAGGTAAATGGTGGATGCTCATTCGACTGCCAGAAATAAGAATAATGTGGTTGTGGGGGACCTCCAATAGTAACTGATTGTCCTGTACAAATTGTTGTATCATATCCTCCATTTGTAATTACATCGAAAACATCAATTGCTACATGACCTTGGTGAATACAACATTGTACTGTATCAATCATAGTAAATATATACCTTGTATATTCAGTAGGACATACTAATACATTTGCCTGATTTGAATTAAATCCATTTGGTATTGATGTCCAATTAAATACACAACCAGTAGGAGGAGGAACGCCAGGTCCTATTGTTACACAATCTCCTGAACAAATTGTATCATCATTTCCAACAAATACAGTCGGTAGTTGTGTAACAGTAAAAATAACAGAATCAATATCACTACAACCATGTATAGTGTCCCTTGCAAATAGCACATAGGTTGTTGTTACCAATGGTTGCACCCAAGGCATTGGGACTAAAGTATCGGATATATAGCCTCCTGGTGGTATTAATCTCCATAAGTAAGTATAACCGGAAATTCCTGCTGAACCAATCTGAATTGGCCTGCAAGGTGGACATGATAATAATGTATCATTACCAGCATTAATCAGTAAATCATTAACATGTATCATCTGGGTTAAGGTTGTCTGACAACCAGCACTATCAACAACTACAGTAATTAAAGAAGTAGTTGTAAGCGCAGTATCTAATCTATTTATTGAACCAGGTCCCAAAACTGAAGTTGCATTTATAAAGAACTCATATGTTGTAATTGGAGTAACATTTGCATTTGCAATTATTGTTACTGTATCTCCCATGCAAATAGTAGTATCTGGCAAAATTGTTAAGGTTGCCCAAGGTTCATAAGGATCTCGTAATGTTACACTTCCAACAACTGAACAAGTCCCTAATGCACTGGTTACAGTAACAAAATAAGTACCATTATCCAAGCCTGTAGCTGTTTGCGTGAATTGTGGTGGAATTGTACTCCATATATATGACAATGGTGCAACACCTCCTGAAGCCCATACTGTTGCACTTCCATCAGTAGTATCACAGTCAGATGGATTATTAAATGTTATACTATCAATTATAACAGGAGTATCAATGGTTACAATCATTGAGTCATTCGCTTCACAACCTATCCCATTATGATCAGTAACTCTTAAATAAAAAGTTGTTGTAATTGTAGGTGTAACTATTGGATGAGGTAAAGTATCCTGACCAAGAGGATTCCATGAATAGGGAGGTATAGCTGTCCATAAATATTTAAAATCAGGAGTTCCTCCTATTGTTATTGGATTACCTCCTAATGTTACAGTATTAGGTCCACATAAAGTAGTATCGTTACCTGCTTCTGCAATAAAAAATGGGTTAATAGTAACTAATTTTGTATCAGAAGCATTACAAATTCCTGTTGCATCAGAAACCATCACAGTAAAAGTCACACTTGTTATAGTAGTATTAATGGTAGCAGTAGGATTTGCATCTGTTGGATTAGTAATTGGAATTCCAAGAGGTGTAGAGGACCATATGTATGTATAAGGTGGTGTTCCTCCAGAAGCGGTCGGAGGTACAAACCCACCTAAAGTAATAGTTATAAATGGACTAGAAGTACATATCGCAGTGTCAGCACCTGCATTCACATTAATAATAGGATTAACAAATACTATAACAGTATCACTATCAACACAGGGTACAGCATCAGTAACTGCAACTATAAAAGTTGTTGTTATTGTTGGGCTAACAATCGGGTTTGATTCAGTATTTTGAGAGAGTGGATCCCATATATAAACGGGATCAGAAGTCCACAGATAAGTATATGGTGCTGTTCCTCCACTTCCAGTGGGAGCACCACCAATTATAGCAGAACCACCTGGGCCACCGCATATTGTTTTATCATTTCCTGCATTTGCAAAAACTTCAGGATTAACAGAAATTACAACTATATCAGTATCTCCACAACCCAAACCAGAAGCATCATTCACTATCACTTGATACGTTGTTTGAACGATTGGTTGAACTACCGGATTTGGATCTGTAGATGTAAATCCTGGAGGAATAGAAGACCATAAGTAGGTCAATGGCGGTGTACCACCACTACCTGTTGGGCTTCCACCCAAGACAATGGAGTCGTTATTATTTGGATGACACATAGTTTGATCTAGTCCTGCATCTGCAATAATCTCAGGATTTACTGTAATTATAACATCATCGGATCCAGTACACCCAACAGCATCAGTAGCAGTAAGGGTATATGTAGTGGTAATCGTTGGATTAACAGTTGGATTTAAAATGGTTGATGTAAAACTACCAGGATTTGACATCCAACTATAAGTAAATGGAGGTGTCCCACCTGAAGCTGGTGTTCCCGCAAGAATAGCAAAGCCACCATTATTTCCATTACAAATAGATTGATCTGGTCCTGCATTTACAAATATTGGTGGATTTGAACAAACAACAACAGTATCAGTTGCCCTACAACCATGACCATCGATTACATCAACTATATAAGTTACACATCCAGTTGGAAAAATTATTGGATTTGGTTCAGAAGATGTAAAACCAGCAGGCATTGAACTCCATAGAAATACATAAGGTGGGTCATTCAATCCAATCGGAGTACCACCCCATGCAGTAGGATTACCTCCTAATACAAAACTGTCACCAGAACAAACAGTATCATCAACTCCTGCGTTTGCATATAACATTGGATCTAAAGTTATAATGACATTATCTGTAGCAGTACATCCATTAGCATCAGTAACAGTAACAGTGTATGTAGTTGCTATTGTTGGCTGAACCAAAGGGTTTGATATAGTAGTCTGTCCATTTAAAGAATTATCAGGTGGATTTGAACTCCATAAATAAGTATATGGTGCTACACCACCCCAACCTGTTCCAAATGGAGCAATTCCACCAAGAGTGGCTGCCCCTCCATTTAAACCGTTACATATAGTTTGATCTCCACCAGCATTGGCATGTACTATATAATTACGTACATAAATTACAACAGTATCCATATCCGTACATGGTGTTTGGTCAGTTATTTGTAAAACATAGGTTGTTGTAACAGTAGGAGCTACAACAGGATGTTCAATATTCGAATTCCATATACTTGGAGGATTTGTTGTCCATAAATAAGTATAGGGAGGATTTCCACCTGAGGCAGAATTTGGGATTTGACCTAAAATAGCAGAACCTCCATTTACTGGATTACATATAGTTTGATCAGGACCTGCCAGGGCAGTGGGTGAAACAAATACTTGTATAACAATTACATTACTTGTTGATGGACCGCATGGAGGAGAAGTTACAATTCTTCTAAACCAGGTAGTAACCAATAATAATCCAGGTTGATAATTCTGTCCAGTAGCTCCAAGAATTGGAGTAAAAGGACCAGCAGCACCAACTGTACTACTTTCCCACTGATAGGTATATGTTCCATTTCCACCAGTAGGTATAGTACCAATTAATTGATTTGGTATTGATCCTGTACACAAATCCTGATTTGCAGAAATAATATTGTTTGTTGCTAAATGATCTATTGTTAAAAGCATAAAATCACTCACAGGTGGACAAGCACCTGGAGGATCATCTGTTGTAAGAGTTAATGTTACAACACCAGCTGCAATATCTGCTGCACTTGGTGTATATGTTGCATTTAAAGTAGTGTTATTTGGTGTAAAAGTACCTGAACCACTTGTTGTCCATGTTCCAATAGTAGCAGAACCACCAATGGTTCCGTTTAATAGAGCAGTTGCGTCTTCACAAATTGTTTGATCAGGTCCTGCATCCACTGTAGCTGCAGTTCCTATAAAAATAGTCATCTGATCAAATACAGATGGACATGGGCCAGCTGGATCATCTGTTGTTAATGTTAATATTACTGACCCTGCTAAAACATCTGCTGCACTTGGTGTATATGTTGCATTTAAAGTAGTGTTATTTGGTGTAAAAGTACCTGAACCACTTGTTGTCCATGTTCCAATAGTAGCAGAACCACCAATGGTTCCGTTTAATAGAGCAGTTGCGTCTTCACAAATTGTTTGATCAGGTCCTGCATCCACTGTAGCTGCAGTTCCTATAAAAATAGTCATCTGATCAAATACAGATGGACATGGGCCAGCTGGATCATCTGTTGTTAATGTTAATATTACTGACCCTGCTAAAACATCTGCTGCACTTGGATTATAAGTCGCATTTAATGTGGTATTATTGGGTATAAATGTTCCTGTTCCGCTTGTTGTCCAAGTTCCACTTGTTGCACTTCCTCCTATTGTTCCATTTAATGAAACTGGAACCTGCCCGCAAATAGATTGATCAGGACCTGCATTTACTTGAGCAGGCGCATTAAATATGATGGTCATTTGATCATTAACTGGTGGACAAATACCTGCTGGATCATTGGTCGTTAAGGTTAATATAACAGAGCCTGCTGCTACATCAGCTAAACTTGGGTTATATGTTGCATTCAAAGTTGTAGCATTCGGAGTAAAAGTTCCTGTACCACTTGTAGTCCATGTTGCACTTACTGCACTGCCACCTATACTTCCATTTAACAAAACTGCTGTTTGACCGCATACTGTTTGATCTGGTCCTGCATTTACCAACGCTGGTGTACTTATAAATATTGTCATCTGATCAAATACAGATGGACATGGTCCTGCTGGATCATCAGTTGTTAATGTTAATATTACTGACCCTGCTAAAACATCTGCTGCACTTGGATTATAAGTTGCATTTAATGTGGTATTATTGGGTATAAATGTTCCTGTTCCGCTTGTTGTCCATGTTCCACTTGTTGCACTTCCTCCTATTGTTCCATTTAATAATACAGGAACCTGTCCGCAAATTGATTGATCTGGTCCTGCATTTACTTGAGCAGGTGCATTAAATATGATGGTCATTTGATCATTAACAGGTGGGCAAATACCTGCTGGATCATTTGTTGTCAATGTTAAAATTACTGAGCCATTTGTAACATCAAGCAAACTTGGATTATACGTTGCATTCAATGTAGTAGCATTCGGAGTAAAAGTACCTGTACCACTTGTTGTCCATGTTGCACTTACTGCA
>DYDE01000021.1:24559-39092 GCA_020718065.1 Marinifilum sp.
ACTTGTTGTCCATGTTGCACTTACTGCACTGCCACCTATACTTCCATTTAACAATACAGGAGTTTGACTACAAACTGTTTGATCGGGTCCTGCATTTACTATTGCTGGTGTACTTATAAAAATAGTCATCTGGTCAAATACAGAAGGACATGGTCCTGCTGGATCATCAGTTGTTAATGTTAATGTAATTGTTCCTGCTACAACATCTGCTGCACTTGGATTATAAGTTGCATTTAATGTCGTATTATTTGGTGCAAATGTTCCGGTTCCGCTTGTTGTCCATGTTCCACTAGATGCACTTCCTCCTATTGTACCATTTAAAACTACCGGAACCTGACCGCAAATTGATTGATCCGGACCTGCATTTACTTGAGCTGGCACATTAAATATGATGGTCATTTGATCATTAACAGGTGGACAAATACCTGCCGGATCATTGGTTGTTAAGGTTAATATCACTGATCCTGCTGCTACATCTGCTAAACTGGGGTTATATGTTGCATTCAAAGTTGTAGCATTAGGAGTAAAAATTCCTGTACCACTTGTTGTCCATGTTGCACTTACTGCACTGCCACCTATACTTCCATTTAACAATACAGGAGTTTGACTACAAACTGTTTGATCGGGTCCTGCATTTACTATTGCTGGTGTACTTATAAAAATAGTCATCTGGTCAAATACAGAAGGACATGGTCCTGCTGGATCATCAGTTGTTAATGTTAATGTAATTGTTCCTGCTACAACATCTGCTGCACTTGGATTATAAGTTGCATTTAATGTCGTATTATTTGGTGCAAATGTTCCGGTTCCGCTTGTTGTCCATGTTCCACT
Organism: Marinifilum sp.; assembly: GCA_020718065.1. Lineage (GTDB taxonomy): Bacteria > Bacteroidota > Bacteroidia > Bacteroidales > CG2-30-32-10 > CG2-30-32-10. Next base: position 25,391 of record DYDE01000021.1, read on the forward strand.
AGATGCACTTCCTCCTATTGTACCATTTAAAACTACCGGAACCTGACCGCAAATTGATTGATCCGGACCTGCATTTACTTGAGCTGGCACATTAAATATGATGGTCATTTGATCATTAACAGGTGGACAAATACCTGCCGGATCATTGGTCGTTAAGGTTAATATTACAGAGCCTGCTGCCACATCAGCTAAACTTGGGTTATATGTTGCATTTAATGTTATTGCATCAGGAGTAAAGGTACCTGTACCACTTGTTGTCCATGTTGCACTTGTTGCACTGCCACCTATACTTCCATTTAAAACTACAGGCGTTTGACTACAAACTGTTTGATCGGGACCAGCAATTACTGTTGCAGGAGTATTAATTGTAATAGTAACCTGATCAGTTCCTGGACCGCAAGGACCAGCAGGATCATCAGTAGTTAATGTTAATGTTACAAAACCAGCTCCAATTTCTAATGCACTTGGTGTATAAACAGCATTCAAGGTTGTATTATTTGGATTAAAAGTTCCTGTACCTCCGCTCCATGAACCTGAGAAAGCACTTCCAGTTACAATTCCGTTAAGCAATACATTATCTCCGGCACAAATAGTTTGGTCAACTCCTGCATTAGCTGTAGCTACAGGTGCAAAAGTTAAAATCATAGCATCGCTCACTGCAGGACATGTACCAGCAGGGTCATTAGAAGTCAATGTTAGCGTAACAAAACCTGCTGCTATATCCGCTATACCGGGATTATATGTTGCATTTAATGTCGTATTATTTGGTGTAAATGTTCCGTCTCCACTTGTTGTCCATGTTGCAGAAGTTGCAACTCCTCCAATAGAACCATTTAAAACTGCGTTACCATCAGCACAAATTGTCTGATCAGGTCCTGCATTTACTGTTGCTCCAAGATCTACATTAACTGTAAAATCAATATGATCAGGAGAAGTAAGACATCCACCTAACCCAGCACCATAAACTCTATATAAACAAGTACCTGGAGTACTGGCCGTAAAACTGTATGATGAACTATTTCCGCCTACTGGTGTTACAATTGGACCACCAAGACAATCATTGACGTACCATGCATAATCCACAGCACCACTAACAGTTAATGTAACAAGGTCTCCTTGACATACATTAACTACAAGTGGTGTAACATTGCTTAAAGGATCATTAGCCAATACTACAATTCGTTTCGTTGCAGACCAAGGAACACTAAATCCATCAATGGCAGTATATGTTAAAAAATAAATCCCAGGAGCAGGAGGAGTAAACATAGTAGTAGAAGTATTTAGCGGTGCACAAAATGCAGCTGCTGTATTTGTCCAACGAGGATCTGGATATGTTATCGGAGGAATACCATTTACACTTCCAGTATAAGCAACAGGAATCTCATCCATACAGACAGAGTCTTTTCCTACAATTGTTACTGATAAGTCTTCCTGACTATAAACCTTGTTTGTTTGAAAAACAAATACTGAAAAAACAGCAAATGCAGCAATAATGAAACGAGTATATATTGTTTTCATAAATAAGAAATTAGTAAACAACAATATGAAAAAGGAACAAATATATGATTTTACAATTTATTAAACTAAAAAAAACCTAACTTTTGTCATCGTTTAACGTAAATTTTCGAAATAGGTTCTATATTTTTGATTTTTAATGCATTTTATGGATTATTCCTTAATTTCAAAGATAATTAGAATAAACAAAAATATATAGAGTAAAAACGCCTGTTTTTGATTAGGTATTAATACCTAATTTGTTATAAATATATTTTGAGAATCAACAAGAAAAAACATTTTATTTATAGCTAAGTTCTAATTTATACAACAAAATTAAAATAAATAAAAAAATGAACCACATTTATAATTTGTATGCCGCAGATTTTCGTAGATTATTACAGATTGTTCTGCGTAAATCTGTGCAATCTGTGGCGAATATTTTACTGATATATTTTCGATATAGATGTTAATGCAAACGTATGTAAATAGGTGAAGCATATTCGCTATATCTTCTTTAATATCAGGGAATCTTATGTATCTATGTGGTTAATAAAAACGAACTATATGTGTATGGTTGTTAGCAAGTAAAAAATTGCAGTTAATAATAGAACTAAGCTGAAAATATTTATTTAAACAACCGGTTAACAAACTATAATACCAAGTTGCATTCATAGAAGAATTATTCGATAATGAATGCCTACTTGGGATTATGCCGATGCAGTTCATTAAAATTTCAAAATGAAATTATATTAATGAACGCAACTCGGTATAACTCATCAAAGAAAGCTTCATTTATGCAAAAGAAATTTCCGAAATGCATAAGAATTTTCTTAAATGCAAAAGAAAGTTCCGAAATGCAAAAGAAAATTCTGATAACGCAAAAGAAAACTTCATTAACGTAAAAGAAATATCCGATAATGCCAAAGAAAACTTCATTAACACAAAAGAAAAGTCCGATAATGCAAAAGAAAAATACGATAAAGCTTAAGAAAAGTTTATAAATGCCAAAGAATTATCCGATTATGCGAAAGTAAACTTCTTTTGTGCAAAAGAAAGTTCCGATAACACCAAAGAAAACTTCATTAACGCAAAAGAAAGTTCCGATAATGCATAAGAAAATTTCATAAACACTATGTAGCATTTGGATAACCTAATTTATTTACTTCTTGCTCTTTTGAAAATGATGTTATAAACAGCTTTAAAAAAATAAGAAATATCCGTTCTAAAAGGTTTTTTTTCGTATGCTTCCACGTATTTCATCTCAGAAGCCATAATTTCATCAATGGTTTTAGGCATATCAACATAGTATGGGGGAATTATACCCGGTTTATGCTTCAATCTTTTTTTTCTGGTTTCTTCATCATACAAACTCAAATATTGCTCGCTCAGAGGACGCACACCAACAAGTTTTACCTGACCTTTCAATAGATTATAAAACATAGGCCATTCGTCAATCCATACTTTTCTTAGAAAAGAGCCAAAAAAAGTAATACGAAAATCATTTTTAAATTTCCCGCCTTTATCTAATTGATTTAGTTCGTAAATATGTTTCTGCAAATATTCCGAAAAAGGATGCATGGTTCTAAACTTATAAATAAAAATGATCTTTCCGTTCTTACCTACCCTTTTCATCTTAAATATTGGTCCATATGATGGATTGGCATCAAAATAAGGTTCTCTTACTTTTTTTCCGACAAAGTATAATTTATTATTTATTTCCTGATAATCTACAATATCAAATCCGCAACTAACTATTCTACCAAGAACTTCTGCTTTTGAAATAACCCTGTTTCTACCAGATGTTAGTGCAAAATATATTGTTTTCAAACCCCACACCTTGGGCATAACACGTTTGAAGAAAAAATCTATACTAAAATAAAAGTAAGTAAACCAAAATGGGTACTTCTTTATTACTCTCTTGTTCCTTTGTTCAATAGTTTCAGCCAATCCAATATAAATACCATTATTGGGTAATTTAAAATTTACTGCTTCGAAAAACTTATTTATACGACGAATATCATTAATTTTTAACAAATTTATTACTGCTGTATAATGATAATCGGTAAGTAAATCAACACTGGATTGTTGATTGGAAAAAATGATACTTGTTCTTTTAAAACTCAGATCAGTATATTGTGATAAATATTCATAAACCTTTTCGCCACATTCCTTTAGGATAATATTTTTCATCAATAAAAACTTTATTCTTTCTTTAATTATAAAGAGATTAACGAATTAGCTTTAACTACAATATCTTTCCGAAATAAAAAATATTGTTGCAAATTAATAAAAATTTTTTATTAAAAAACAATTATACTTATTTGGTAAATTGTTTTCATTTCGTTCAGCTAACATAAAATTAAACAAAATAATTTATACAGCAAAATTTAAATGAATAAAAAGTATTGAACCATATTAATACATTGTTTACCACAGATTTCAGAAATTATCACAGATTTATCTGCGTAAATCTGTGCAATCTGTGGCGAATATTTCCCATTAAAATTTTTACATAGAAACTATCGCAAACCAATGTAATATGTGAAGCATATTCGCTATGCCTTCTTTAATATTAGGAAATCCTATGTTTCTATGTGGTTAAAAAAAATGGACAATAAGGGTATGATTATTAGCAAATAATAAATTGCTGTTAATAGTAGAACTAAGCTAACAAAATTTACGAAATCTCGGTCAAAAATTTTCTGTATTTTTGAGGCATCAAACGAAGTTGTAGTTTGCTGTTCTTTCTTTCAACAATATTGATTGATTTAAAATAATTTTTCCAAAGCAATTGATATAAAGCTTCATTATCGTCCTGAACTTCTTTTATCACTTTCCCAGATTGCAAATTGATACTGATATTTTCAAATACAACTTCAGATACTTTTTCAAGATCATAGTAAATCCCATAATTGCGCTTTGTATCATAAATTACCCATTGCTGGTCTGCATAGCGGTTTTCAAAATGCTTTACAATCAGAGGAATTACATTATATTCAGGATTGATTGCAGAAAAGTATAAATTGTCCTTTGTTTTCTGAAATCTCACAAACTCAACGATTTTACATGCTTCATGGCTTACTTTTCTGTTAACCTGATTTAAGCCAAGTACACATTCTTCTCTGTAATTGTATTCAATTGAATAGCTTGTATCAAAAACCAGCTTAATATAATTAAAGATAAGCATTTCAACCCCCTCTGATTCAGAAAGAAAAACCCTATATATCTTTTGAAGTGCTTTTGGCGATAATTTTTTTTGAAGTCCTTTCCACACCCTCTCTGCTTTTTGTTCATCTGTATTTATTTTGTGGCTTGCCGGAAAAAGAATCTCTGATTCGTGTTTTTGTTGCAATATTTGTTCAGGAATCTGTTTTTGCTCATATACATTAAACACCAATGTGAGCAATCCTTCGAATGTTCCATCATAAACATAACTAATCATTGCAGTAGTAGATCAGAAAATTTGTTATTCTAAATCTAGTTATTCTTTTTAACAAGGCGTCTAAAACTCATTTTCAACTTGGTTCCATACTTGGCAACTAAAAATTAAAAAGAGTTTATTTAAATATTAATTCTATTACTTATGAGTTATAAAGCTATAATCAAGGAAATTATCTTAAACAAATTCCTGTCATATTTTTATTAAACAGGATTTTTTTTGTTAAAACACCATAGTCATAACTTATTTTTAAATAATACACTTCACCGCTAATTAAAACATTTTTTGCATCAGCTTTGCCAAATTTATCAGTTCCTGTTTTAAATATAAGCTTATTATCTTTATTAAAAATTTCAACTTTTGCATCGCATACAGGTAACGACTCTTTGTCATCGTACACTACTGTTATAAAACTATTATCATTACCAAATACAATTGCCTGAAATCCCTTGGCTTTATTATCTGCATTGCTATATAACATTGGAACTACATCAGTATAAATATTCACCCCCGAATAAAAATCTATTTTATCCCCTGACTCATCAATTGACATTTTACAGAAAAATGCATTTGTATTATCTTTTTCTACAAATCGAATAAAATAGGAATTGTCACCAATTGTATATTGTTTATTATAATCCATCAGTGCAATTACATCTTTAGCCTCATTATCAATCATATAATTAATAATAATATTGGATGTTTCATATTCTTTAAAAACATTTAGGCTAATATGATAATCTGCTGCATCGAAATAGGGAGTATTTATAATATTTTCTTTTAAATTGTATGGCTCGAATTTGTTTTCTGCAATATAGTATTTGTCACCATGAGATAACAAATGCACCATAATGTTTAACACATGAAGTGGCTGATCTGCATCATTTAATTGATTGGCAGTTTTCAAATCTATCATAAAAACATGACCATATCCGATTATTTCTATTGAATTATCAGGATAATAAACAACTGCAGTTTTTTCACTAATACCAATTCCATATCTGTTTTTAGAAATAATAGCACTTTCAATCAATCTCCCCAATCTGCCCCTTTGCGAAAAATGGGTATCAAAAATAATATTATCTATCAAACCTAATCCTTTGAGCAATAATAATTTTTGTCCGTCATCCTCTTTTTCATTATATACTGCTTTGTTTGTAAGGGCTTCTTCACTTCTACCACCTCCAATAGATGTAGTACATAAAATATTAGTACCCGCACTTGTTCCAACAATAATACCATTATTCTCATACACTTCAATAATAGCATTTAATAAAGTTGAATTAGTATTGTTGCTTTTCAAAGCATCAATATACCTTCTTTGGTCTCCACCTACAAAAAAAACAATATTGTATTTTTTTATTTTCTCAGCATATTCAATATTACTGGCATTGTCTTTCCATAACTGTTCATTTTCATTGGGTGTTGATTCATCATCAACAAGTGATAAAGGAACAGACCAAATGTTTTGTTCGGGCAAACCAAGTTCATTAATAAAATAATCCTCGTACCCACTCATTGTAGTTCTCACGTGCGAACTTGCTGATGGAATTATTGCAATTCGTGCTTTATCTTTTCCTCCAGCTAGTGCTATAATTTTATTGTAAATAAGAGAAGTATCTTCTCCACCTCCAATTAATACCAAATATCCTTTTGACATATTATTTCATTTTTTTTAAATACAACCTATTAAACAATACTTTTAAATTACAAGAATATTTTGCTAATATATAATTTTTTTCACATAATAAACTCTATATAATTTTTAAAAATTAAAAAATTTATGTAGGTTTGTATTATTCGTTTATTAAAAAATATATTAAAATGACTAACACTTTCAACTTCCCATTAATTCAGCAAGCTGACCTTAAGGGCAAAATAGTATTGGTTAGGGTTGACCATAATGTAGTTAAAAAAGGAATAATTTATGACCCATATAGAATTGATGCTACCCTTGGCACACTATATTATATTAATGCCAAAGGAGGCAAGATAATACTGATGACACATGTCGGCAGACCTTATGATAAAAAAACAAAAGAGATTAACATCAATGCAAATACTTCCGTTCAGCCAATAATTGATTATTTGCAAAGTAAATTGCATGTAAAATTTAAAATTCCAGAATTTCATCAATATGAAAAAAGAGGATATATAGGGATAGAAACCTCCATCAATCACCTGATCCGCGAATTGCGCGAAGATAAAATTGATGGAATCTATCTTCCAAATACCCGTTGGTTTAGTGGAGAAGAAGCAAAAGGGGAAGAAGCTGATCGTTTTGCTTATCAATTAGCAGGCTTGGCTGACATTTATGTTAATGATGCATTTGGATCATGGCAGGCTCATGCATCTACTGTTGAAGTGGCAAAATATTTACCTTCTTATGCTGGCTTTCTAATGCAAAAAGAAGTTGAAAACCTGAGTCGTATTTTTCAACCCGATAGACCTTTTGTTGCAGTAGTTGCCGGCTCAAAATTTGACACAAAAATACACTCATTAAATGCTTTATTAAAAAAAGCGGATTATTTGGTTTTAGGTGGCGTTATTTATAATGCATATCTCTGTGCTAAATACAATATAGAAATCAAAGGTATTGAAGAGGATGATTTAAATTATGCAAAAGAGTTTGTTGAGTTTTCAAAACAATATCCAAACAAACTGATAGAACTCAAATACATTGTAGAATCCGATACTATTGAAGGAAAATTTGATGACAAGCACCGTGTTCATGACATAAATTCTTTAACTCCCGGCACTAAGCTAAATTATGTTCTTGATATTGCTAAAGAATCTTTCGAAGACAATACAGTAAAACAGATTTTTCATAATGCAAAAACTGTTTTTGTAAATGCTGTAATGGGGTTGACTCCTTTTTTCAATGAAGGAACCATTGCTTTAGATCAACTAATAGACGAAAACATTGATGCTGTTAAATTATATGGTGGTGGAGATACAATGCAAGAACTGAAGAGATTGCTCCCCGGCTTATACATTGTTGCTCTTGATAATCCTAAATATTATATTTTTACGGGTGGTGGTGCTGTTTTAAAAGCCATTCAGGAAGGTACTGTTTCAGGGCTTGAACCTGTTAAAGCATTAAATAAATAATAAAAAGTATTTATCTAATAAGCGTAACCGTACCACGCTTTTCTATCGTTTCATTATTTGAATTTTTTATCTTTATCAGATAAACATAAACTCCCTTTGGAGCATCACTATTATTATATGTTCCGTCCCAACCTTTATATTTATCCGTAGTTTCAAATATCTTGGCACCCCAACGATCAAATATTTGCAATAAATAATCTTCAGGATGTACAAAACCCATAACAGGAATAAATACAGAATTATATCCTTCAGGGGCAAAAGCATTAGGAACAAAAAGTTTTGGATACTGATTTACAAAAGCTGTATTTGAACGACTTGAATCTAAAAAGCCATACGGGTTGCCATTCCCTTCTACCGCTTCAACATAATATGCAAACTGACCATTGGTATCCCCCAAATCAGAGACATCATCTGTATATGTTATTGTATCATTATCATCAGATACCAGACTTGCTATAGGAAATATATCCCAACCCTTTTCCGTTTTACGATAAACATTATAGTGGCTCACATTACCTTCCCATGATTTGTATTTATTCCAAATCAGGTAATTTTTCATACCATTATGCATATATGCTTTTAATAATATGGTAGTCCCAATGTTTGATGTTAATATTTCTTCATTATTGCAAATATCTCTTAATTTCAGAAAATAATGATAACTCTTTTCAGTAGTATTTACAGTATTGTCAACAATATTAATATCAGTTGTTGTCTGATGAAATAAATTTTTAATCAATGTAGTATCATTATTGTTATTTTCTATTCTATACAAATGGTACTCCGAAACATACGTAGTTGTGTCCACATATAGTTTTATATCAATTTGCTTATTCCCTATTACCGTTGCTTTTCTCAAATAATTAAATTCCGGTTTTCTTGGAAAAGAAAATGTTAATATTTGGGTATTGGAATTTGAAAATCTTGTTCCTGTTTTATCAATTGCTTTAACATAATAGGTGTAAGTGTAATCCGCTTCTATATCATAATCATAATAAAATGTTATTGTTGGTGATACAGTTGTAATTAAGACATATTGTCCATTTCCGGTTTTTTTATAAATATGATAACCCAATAAGTCTGATTCCATATTTATATATGGATTCCATGATAATTTTATATTATATTGGCATCTATCTGGTGAAACAGATAAAAACAACGAATTATGAACCTTACTCCCTGCACTAGCCAAATTACAACTATCATATGCTATTATATAATATGTTTCTTTATCTATTCTTGGATTTGATCCCAGATGAACATAAGTTGTATTGTATCTCCCCAAAACAGAATCTATTTTAGTACCGGTCGGATTTAAATATTTGTAAATATAATATCCTTTGGTATCGCTCGATTGATCTGGTTGCCATTTTATAACATTATGCCATATAGTAGTATCAACTGTTACATAATCGATTATTGGCTGATGGGGAATTGTTTTATCTGTTAAATATTTACCTTTTATATTTGAGACAGAAGAACATCCGTTATTATTTGGGAGAACAATTCTATAATTAATTAAGGCTCCACATATATCAATAGTGTCATTTCCTGACAATACCGGATTGTTTATTGAAACAGTGTCTCTAATCAACCACACTCCCGCAGGATATTCCCTATAAATATAATACCAATTCCCAGATCCATTTATTGTATTATTACAAGGCGAATTCCATGAAAGATTTACTATTCCATCCCCATTATCAACAAAATTCAACATGATAGTTCTCAGGGTATCTGAAGAAACTGAATATACATTTCTATTTTTTACACTTAATGAACATGACTTCATATAATAAAAATATTGACCATTATATGGGGAAATGCCAGTATGTATATAACTTGTCTGATTGTATGGAAAACTATCTACTTTTGAATAGGGACCATTTTGAGAATAGGAGACATATAATATATAACTATAATTATTATTAACAGATCCGGGAAGTTTCCAATCAAGCTCTATACTGTTATTGTCTAATATTGAAATACATGTTAATTGAGGAGGATTTACAGTTTGTGCTTTTACTAATACCGAAATTACCAGAAATAAAAAAAATCCGATTATTTTTAAATTGATATATCTTATTTCTCTTTTATGCATCAATAGATTCGAAATATAAAAAATTCATTATTCAATATTTACAAAGATATATAGTTTTTAAAAAAGAACAAAGAAATAATACATAACACTCAATATCTGAACTTTAAAAAATGAAGAATAGCATATTCCATGTTGTTGAATTTATTGAAAAAAATTTATTTGATAATGCAGTTATCCATTTCAAATTCATTTAACTTTGCGCGAAATTTCAAAATACAATTTTATTTTAACTATTCAAAACACTGATTATGCATAAAATTGAAAAACATCCCATTATTGAGATTAAACAAAATGAATTACAAGAATTTAACTTTAACGGGAACACCATAAAAGGAGAAAAAGGCTTCACTATTGCAGCAGCACTCCATCAGGCAGGATTCTCAATTCATAGCCACAGTTTAGACAACAGAACCAGAAGTCTGGAATGTGGTATTGGCAAATGTGGTGCTTGCGAAATGCTTGTTGATGGGAAAATAAAAAGAATTTGCATAACACTTTGTGATGATGTTAAAGAAGTAGCTGAAATCCCTAAAGAATATGTTCCATTTGTTTCTGATTACAACAAAAAAGAAGCCTTAAATGTTCATAAAACCTCCGTTGTTATTGTTGGAGCTGGACCAGCTGGTCTGGCTACCCGCGAATTATTGAACGATCATAATGTATCTAATATTGTTATTGACAGCAATGCAAAAATTGGAGGTCAATTCAATATGCAAACGCATCAATTCTTCTTCTTTGAAAAAGAAAAAAAATATGGTGGCATGCGTGGTTTTGAAATTGCACAAATTTTAGCTGGTGATGATCATAGTGGTATTTTCCTCAACTGCACAGTTTGGGATATTTTCGAAAACAACCGAATAGCAGTTAAAAATTTTAAAACAAATGAATTGTTCTATATAGATTGTGAGTATTTGGTTGTTGCTGCAGGTGCTGTTCCTTTCACTCCTAGTTTTCATAATGATGATCTACCAGGTGTATATACGGCTGCTGTTATTCAGAAAATGATGAATATTGAATTAACCTTATTAGGTAAAAACATTTTAACCGTTGGCGCTGGAAACATAGGTTATCTTACAAGTTATCAACTTACACAGGCTGGTGCTAAAGTTAAAGCAATTGTTGAAGCGCTTCCTCACGAAGGCGGATTCCCTGTTCAGGCAAACAGAGTAAGACGACTAGGCATTCCTGTTATCCTTTCTCACTTAATTATTGAAGCTATCCCTAACAAAAATAACGATGGTATTATTGGTGCAGTGATAGCAGAATCTAAAAACTTTAAACCAATACCAGGAACTGAAAAAATTATTGAAGGTATTGATGCAATAAATATCTGTACGGGATTAATTCCTGACAATGATTTATTGATAAAAGGAAGAGACATGTTTGGCATTAAATGTTTTGGTGCAGGAGATGCTATCAGAATAGGTGAAGGAACTAGTGCTGTTTTAAGAGGAAAACAGGTAGCTTACGAAATTCTTGACACCATGAACAAAGGATATAAATATGATGATTACCTCACTGTTTCTAAAGAATACTTCGATTCTCAGCAACATCCTACCAAAGTAATTGAGGAACCATATAAACCAACTGAAGAACGAATGAACAAACCTTTTGTTCTCATTGATTGCCTCTATGGCTTTGCTTGTAATCCTTGTGCTTTTGCTTGTCCCCATGGTGCTATTACAAAATCTTCATCCAGTACCGTACCTCAAATTGATTTTAACAAGTGTATTGGTTGTATGGATTGCGTTTACCAATGTCCGGGTTTAGCAATTTTTGGATATAATATTCCCAAAAATACCATTTTCTTACCTGTTGAATTTGATATGGAAGCTGGAAAAGATGTTTTTCTTGTTGACAATTATGCCAATATTATTGGAGAAGGGAAAATTGATAAAATTTTAAGAAAGAAAAACCTTACACACATTGCTCGTATTAAATCTGAAAATCTGAAAAAAGAAGATTATCTTAAAGTTAGCGGTTTTATTATCAAAGATGAATTACCTTCTAAACCTGAAATAAAACCTTACAAAGAATCTACTGACCCGGAAATATACATGTGTCATTGCGATGACGTGAAGATTGATGATGTGATGGAAATTATTGGAGACAGAAAATTTGTATCTGTTGAAGAAATAAAACATACTACTCATTTAGGTATGGGTCCCTGCAGAGGGAAAAGATGTATCCCTCGTTTGCGTCAAAATTTAAGAGCCAAAGGTATTGCTTTATTAGGAAGTCCCACTCCCAGAGCACCATTATCAAACCAAATTACCCTTGGCGAATTATATCCTTTCAATAAGCACGATAAGCTCGTTACATCAATTAATAACAAAAGAAAAATCATTGAAGTAAAATCTTTAATTGCTGGTGGTGGAATTGGTGGAAGCAGTTTGTTTAGGTATCTTGCCGAAGCTGGCTTAAGTCCTGTTATGTTAAACTACGGCTTTGGTTCTTCCTGGAGAAACATTGCAGGAGGAAGACCTGTATTTAGCTTACCTGAACTATCTGATATTGCTCATCACAATCTTGATATTTTTAAAAATTTATCCTTAAATGCAGATATAGACTTCCGCTTGATCAACTATGTTACTTTTGCACATGATGCTGAAATGTATAAGACGCTCGAAGACTCTATGGCATGGCAAAAAGCCCGAATGGTTAAACCTGAAAAGTTTATCAATGAAATATCTCCTTATTTTAATAAAAATAATAATAAATACATTGCAGCTCTTATTACCTCTGATTGTTGGCAGGCAACTCCGGGAAAAGTAATTGATGCCTTGCGTAAAATTGCAATTAACAAAGGAGGCACACTATTAGAAAACTGCGAATTGATTGATGTTGAAAAGAATGGAAAAAAATATATTATTATTGTTAGAAACAATGATGGTGAATATATTGAATACCATACAGAATTATTCATCAATGCAATGGGTGGTGAAGGTGAAAAATTTGCTAATAAATTAGGTATTGAAACAGGATTATACCCGGTAAAACATCAGGCTTTTATAACAAGAAGACTTCCTATGCTTGGTATAAATGGCAATCCACTTGATATGTTAATTGACAGAAGAAAATACAAAGGATTTGTTGCAGTTTATGGCCAACAACTTGCTGATACAGGACAAATTATTGGTTGTGCTTCTCCTCAAATAGAACCTCTTGAAACAGCCAAAGATGTTAAAATTAACTCTAAAGAGTTTATAGAAATAGTTTCTGAAATATTCATTGACTGGATTCCACAAATATCTTCAGTTGGGTTCCAGGCATTATGGTCTGGTTATTATATAGAACCCAAAATGGTTATCGACCCCGAACTAGGTTTGTTCCTTGGATTAAGAGGGCAGGGTTTTATGTTGGGTCAATATCTTGCCAAACTTTATGTTGATAAACTTTTAAACAAACCTGTACCTGATTATTTCGACAGACTAAAACTTGGACAAGATGCTTTGTTAGAGAAAGCATTCAAATAAAATAAATTTCTATAGGGCAGTTCTAAAAATTCAAAAAAAAATAGTTTCCCGCAGATTTCTCAAATATTCGCAGATTTA
>DYDE01000022.1 GCA_020718065.1 Marinifilum sp.
AAGACTTAAATAAGCCTTGGGAAGTCTCATGTAAGAAAAAAATACTTTAAAGTACGGCTTGGGAAGTATAAGTATAGAAGGGATAAGGGTTTGGGAGTGGAGAGGTATAGTGGTATAAAGGTATAGAGGTATAAGGGTAAGGGGGAAAATAAAAAGGGGAGTGAAAATACTGAGAACCAGAGAGTATGGAGATCCACAGAGAAAAATACTAAAAAAAAAGTAATTTGAATATGAGGCAATTTGAAAATTATTAAATAATGGTTAAATTGTTTTGAAAAAGACTTGTGTGAGATTGCAGGTCTTTTTTGTTTAACCACTAAGGGCACGGAGGTTTTACACAAAGGACACTAAGAATATTAGGGAGTAATGGTTAAATTGTTTTGACACTATGAAAAAATGTTTTTAGAATAAAATAGTAATAGAAAAAAAATTGAGGATAATTAAAACAAACCACTGAGGTATAGAGAACACGAGAGGTGCAAAGAGAACTACAAAGATATTTACGATTTACGATAGTTCGACTAGCTCACTACAAGTTTTGGATTTACGATTAGATAGTATATAAATATCCTCCAAATGATTATAAAACCTGAGGAAAAACAAAGAAATTAGGTATTGGCATAATTTTTGGTGGTTTAGTTTGGTGAAAAATATTTTTCGAATTGAGTAACAAAAATCTATAATTCAACGTCATATCCCAAAATAAAAGCCTATTGATAGAACTTTATCTCTTTACTTAATTTTAATATCAGCTATAGCATATTGTATAATTGGATAGGGGAAAAGTTCTTTGACGTATTGAATTTATTAAAAAAACAGAGATACTTGTTTGCGAACGGTAACTCTTTATTAATTATTCGAATAACAAAAATCTTATTTTTTATTTAACGGGACTTCTAAATTTATTTTTTAGTTGTCTGAAAAACAATATGTATTGTCCATAAAGGACTTATAATTAAGAATTTTAATATTAACTAATTATTTTTTTTACTAATTTAAAAACTAAATATTATGACACCAAGAAAAGAAGAAATCGTAGTTATTGGAGAAATAACTTTTGAAAATTTGAAACGTGATAATGCTGCTTTTTTGGCATATTCGCCCCTTTATGATAGTGATTATATTACTGCATTTGAGACAATAATAGGTAAGGCAAAGGTAATTGTTACGACTGAGAACTTAATAGCTGAGGGAAAAATGATTACCGAGACCTTGTATATGGATATTGATAGCTTGAAGGATATTATGAATAAACTGGAAGGCTATGTGAAAAGGGCAAAAAATCTTACTATACAGGTAAAAGATTTTGGGATACATGATGTGAGAGAAAAGATAAATACTAAGGATGTAGAGGGTTTGCTGATGAAGTTTGGAACATTGGTAAACAACATTGGCAAAAACACTGTTGAATTGAATAAAGTGGGATATAGTACTGTGGCTTTTGATGCACTGAAAGCCCTGAAAACAAAAATAAGTGATGAGAATGTGGGGCAAACGGTACAGGATGAAATTCAATCGGAAACGATAGATGCTAATAATTTAATTTTTGAGGAACTTAATAGAATAACAAGAGATGTGATGGATGCAGGTAAGCGTATTTATAAATTCAGCAATAAAACCAAGTGTGGGGAATATACTTATCAGAAATTGTTAAGTAAAGTGAGGCATGAACGAAATGCCAATAAAGAGGAATTACAATTGATTGGGGAGAATTGTGTGGTTTATGTAAACTGTTTGGATGAAGAGGATAAGGAGGTGGAAGGTTTGAAGGTAAGCATACCGGAATATGAACTGGAAGTAGAAACTGATGAGGATGGTATTGCTTATTTTGAGAGTGTGCCTACGAAACCTATAAATAAGGTAACTATTGTTGTTGAGGGTGAGGGATGGGAAAAACAGACCTTTGTGAAACAACAATTGGTTGCTGGAGGAGATTTGAATTTGGATGTGGTGATGTTGGCAATTAGCAATTAGTAATTACCAATTAACCATTTTTTAAGACCTGCAGGGTTTTTTGGGACTTTGTGGGTCTTTTTTGTTTAACCACAAAGGACACTGAGATTTTACACAAAGGGCACAAAGAAAATTAGTGAATAATTGTTAAATTGTTTTATTGATAAATTGTTGGTTTAAGACCTGCAGGGTTTTTTGGGACTTTGTGGGTCTTTTTTTTAACCACTAAGGACACTGAGATTTTACACAAAGGGCACAAAGAAAATTAGTGAATAATTGTTAAATTGTTTAGATTGATAAATTGTTGGTTTAAGACCTGCAGGGTTTTTTGGAACTTTGTGGGTCTTTTTTTTTAACCACTAAGGACACGGAGGTTTTACACAAAGGGCACTGAGGAAAACAGAAATGGTAGATTGTTTTGATTGTTTGACCTCTATCCTAAATCTTTTCTCCCCTTCGACTCAGGGACCAAAAGGAGAAAGGACTTTGGCGGTTGTTGTGGTTTATGAAATTTGTTTTGCTAATATGGTTTGTGATGTTAAAAGAGAAACATTTTGGAAATGTTTCTCTTTGGAAAAAAAAGACCCCTATCCTAAATCCTTTCCCCTGAGAAGGGAAAGGACTTTGACGGTAGTTGTGGCTTTGGAGGTTTGTATTGCTAATATAGTTTGTGATTTTAAAAGAGAAATATTTTGGAAATGTTTCTCTTTGAGGAAAAAAGACCCCTATCCTAAATCTATTTCAATCCCTAGGTTTCATTCAGGATATGACACTTTATTATTCTTTCACAAACTTTGCTATGCTAATGCCTTGTTCGTTCCAACATTTTACAAAATAAAGCCCGCCTGGCAAATCATTTATATCTATTTGAAACTTGTTACCCGAAGCATTTATCTTTTTTACTTCCTGTCCCTTTATATTGATAATTGTTAATTGCCCATTGCTAATTGTTACCTGCCCATTGTTAATTGTTAATTGTTCATTGCTAATTGTTATTACCTTGTTTGCAGGATTGGGATATACGCTTAAGTTGTTGTTGTTTTTGCTTAACTCTTTTACTCCTATTACCGGCGATAATTTTACTACCCAATAATCTCTGCCACCTTGATTTCCTGTAACATCTCCATCGTTTGAAAGACTCTCGCCGGCAACAATATATCCGCCATCCGTAGTTTGCTGGATTGAATTTGCTTCATCATAACCAATTCCGCCTAATGATTTTTGCCATGCTATTGTTCCTGTTGAATTTAATTTTACTACCCAATAATCATCAAAATTTGTCGTTCCATGATGACCTGTAACGTCTTCATCATTTGAACTACTACGGCCGGCAATAATATATCCGCTATCTATAGTTTGCCAGATTGATTTTGCTCCATCAACAGAAGTCCCACCTAATGATTTTTGCCATTCTATAGTTCCTATTGAATTTAATTTTACGACCCAATAATCAGCATAAGTTGTTGTTCCATGATGTCCTGTAACATCTCCATCATTTGATTTACTATAGCCGGCAACAATATATCCTCCTTCAGTAGTTTGCTGGATTGAATGTGCCATATCCCAATTAGTCCCGCCTAATGATTTTTGCCATTGTATTGTTCCAGTTGAATTTAATTTTACTACCCAACAATCATCACCACCATGATTTCCTGTAACATCTCCATTAATTGAAAGGCTCCCACCGGCAACAATATATCCGCCATCCGTAGTTTGCTGGATTGAATTTGCTTCATCACTAAAAGTCCCACCTAATGACTTTTGCCATTCTATGGTTCCTGTTGAATTTAATTTTACTACCCAATAATCATAATAACCTCCTGCAGATCCGTGATGACCTGTAACATCTCCATCATTTGAATAACTATTGCCGGCAACAATGTAACCGCCATCCGTAGTTTGCTGGATTGAATATGCAAAATCATCATAAGTCCCGCCTAATGATTTTTGCCATTGTATGGTACCTGTTGAATTTAATTTTACTACCCAATAATCAGAAATATTTATTGATCCATGATGTCCCGTAACATCTCCATCAATTGATTCACTAGAGCCGGCAACAATATATCCGCCATCCGTAGTTTGCTGGATTGATTGCCCCCAATCATCTCTAGTCCCGCCTAATGATTTTTGCCATTCTATTGTTCCTGTTGAATTTAATTTTACTAACCAATAATCATAACTTCCATGATTTCCTGAAACATCTCCATCATTTGAATTACTTAAACCGGCAACAATATATCCGCCATCCGTAGTTTGATGGATTGAATATGCAACATCACCATTAGTCCCACCTAATGATTTTTGCCATTGTATGGTTGGTTGTGCTGTTGCAATATTTATTGCAAATAATGCAGCTAATATGATGTAAAGTTTTTTCATATATAAATTTCACTAGATAAGATACAAACATACTTAAAAAATTTTATAAATAAAAAAATAACATAGTATTATGTCATTCGCATAGAATGTTTCAGAAATACGATATTCGTAATTTATATGATATAGAATTTAAAATAATACTTTTCGATTTTGCTATTCTTTATAATATACCCAAATTCTGCAATAGAACATTTTTTTCACTTTAAATATTGCAATAATTTTCTAATGCGGAGTATTAGAAATATTTTGGAATAGCATTTCTTGAATCGCTTTATGGGCTTTATATAAAGTGTCTTTACAATTTGAAATAAATACATTTTGAATTTTTTTAATGCTTAATCTGGGTTTAAGATAATTATTATTAACAAAATCTTCTTTCTCTTATAATTTTGAAATTTATCCTAAAAAATTTAAGCATTTAAACTTACACTTTTATTTTTTTGGTTTGTATTTTATAAAAAATATGTAGGTTTGTATTGATTAAGTATTAAATGATTAATATGTTAGTAAAAACTTTTGGCAGTGCGGTATATGGTGTTAATGCAACTACCATAACTGTAGAAGTAAACATAGGGCAGGGCATTCAGTTCTTTTTGGTTGGATTGCCCGATAGTGCGGTTAAAGAAAGTCACCAACGTATTGAAGCTGCGCTAAAAAACAATGGATACAAGATACCCGGGAAAAAGATAGTAGTAAATATGGCTCCGGCGGATATTAGAAAAGAAGGTTCCGCATACGATCTTACTATTGCAACGGGAATACTTGCAGCTTCTGAACAAATAAAAGCAGATAAAATAAGCGATTATATTATTATGGGCGAACTTTCACTGGATGGGGGTTTGCAACCAATAAAAGGTGCTCTTCCTATAGCGATTGAAGCCCGCAAAGAAGGATTTAAAGGATTTATATTGCCTGAACAAAATGCAAGAGAAGCAGCTGTTGTTAATAATCTTGAAATTCTTGGTGTAAATAATATAAAACAGGTAATAGATTTCTTTAACTATGAAATTTCTTTGCAACCCACTGTTATTGATACAAGAGATGAGTTTTATTCCCGCCTGAATGAATATGAATTCGATTTTGCTGATGTCAAGGGACAGGAAAATATCAAAAGAGCATTAGAAATTGCAGCAGCAGGAGGCCATAATGTTATACTTATTGGCCCTCCGGGAGCAGGAAAAACAATGCTTGCCAAACGACTTCCTTCTATACTCCCTCCGCTTAATCTTCACGAAGCATTAGAAACTACAAAGATACATTCTGTGGCAGGCAGAATGAGCAAAAATACTTCTTTAATATCTGTACGACCTTTTCGTTCTCCACATCATACCATTAGTGATGTTGCACTCGTTGGCGGAGGTTCCTTTCCTCAACCCGGTGAGATATCTCTTGCACATAATGGTGTTTTGTTTTTGGATGAATTGCCAGAATTTAAACGAACTGTGTTAGAAGTATTGCGACAACCTCTTGAAGACAGAGTTGTTACCATATCAAGGGCAAAATTCAGCATTGAATATCCTTCCAGTTTTATGTTAATTGCCTCAATGAATCCATGCCCCTGTGGTTATTATAATCATCCTGAGAAAAACTGTGTGTGTGCACCCGGTATCGTTCAGAAATACCTGAATAAAATATCAGGACCTTTGTTAGACAGAATTGATATACATGTAGAAGTAACACCAGTTCCTTTCAAAGAGTTATCGAGCATAAGAAATGCCGAAAAAAGTGAACTGATCAGAGAAAGAGTTGTTGCAGCAAGAAAAATTCAGGAAGAAAGATTTATAACCGATAAAGGAATTTACTGCAATGCCCAAATGGGTTCAAAACAATTGAGATCAATTTGCGCAATAGATGAAACCGGTCACATAATGTTAAAAACAGCCATGGAAAAACTTGGATTATCTGCACGTGCATACGACAGAATATTGAAAGTTTCACGAACAATTGCCGATCTTGATAATTCAGAACACGTACAATCGCAACATCTTGCCGAAGCAATCAATTACCGTAGTTTAGACCGTGACAACTGGGCTAGTTAAATTAATAATCATTATAAAAATGTCAAAGAAAAACATTAAAAAAATCACTATTGATAAGCCAAAATCAAAAGCTATTACTGAACCATTAGTTAAATCAAATAAAAAAAAATATCTTCTTTTGTCATTGATATTGTTATTAACGGTTTTGGCATATTCTAACTCAATAAACAATCAGTTTGTTACCTACGATGATGACCAGTATATTCAAAAAAATGAAGTTATAAAGTCACTTTCTACAAAGAACATTTCAGAAATGTTCAGTACTTTTTATTTTTCGAACTATCATCCCTTAACTACCTTAAGTTATGCTATTGATTATCATTTTGCATTTAATAAAACAACAAATACAATTAATCCCGTAAGATTTCATGTTATTAACCTTCTCTTTCATTTGCTAAATATACTTTTGGTTTTTGAATTGATTTATTTACTGGTAAAAAAAGTTAATTTAGCTGCAATTGCCGCATTATTGTTTGCAATACATCCCATGCATGTGGAATCTGTTTCTTGGATTTCTGAAAGAAAGGATGTATTATATACTTTTTTCTTTCTGCTTTCAGCAGTTACCTACTTATATTATCTAAAGAAAGAAAGGAAATTTAAGTTTATAATTTATTGCTTTATTTGTTTTTGTTTGTCTTTGCTGTCAAAATCAATGGCAGTAACGCTTCCTGTATTGTTTTTGCTTTTCGATTATTATGAAAATCATAAATTAACATTGAAAAACATTATAGAAAAAATACCTTTTTTTGTTTTATCTTTTGTTTTTGGAATATTGGCAATAAAATCGCAAGAATCATCAGTATCAAATCTTGCATATACATTTTCTTTAGTAAATCAGTTTTTTCTTATCATTTATGGAGTGGTGTTCTATATATTTAAGTTTTTTGTACCATTTAATCTTTCAGCACTTCATGCGTATCCCGAATTATCAGGTGGTGCTTTACCTTATTACTACTATCTCTCATTAATTGTAGTGTTGGTAATACTGACTTTTATTATATTCATTTCATTTAAGTTAAAAAAAGAAATAATTTTTGGGCTACTTTTCTTTTTGATAACTATTTCTGTTGTACTTCAGCTTATTCCTGTTGGTCAGGCGATAGTTGCCGAGCGATATACGTATGTGCCATATATAGGTCTTATATTTATAATCATTGTGGTTTATAATTTTATAAAAGAAAATAATATTCAATTGTTTCAAAAAATAAAACCTTATCTCATTGGCATTTTAACTGTTTATCTTCTTACATTTTCTTATTTAACATGGAGTAGAAATCAGGTATGGAAAAACAGTACCAGTCTTTGGTCGGATGTAATAAATAAAAACCCAAAGCATTATTATGGTTATTATGGCCTTGGCAATGCATACTATTTAAAAGATCAGTATGATGAAGCCCTTAAGAATTATAATACATCAATTGTTTTTTATCCAAAATTTGCCGACTGCTATTATAGCCGAGGAACAGCAAAATATAAACAAAATAATTATAAAGGAGCCATTGAAGACTTTACTATTGCTATTCAATTAAATCCCAAATATCAGGAAGCATATTCAAATAGGGGAACAGCAAAATTACAATTGCAGGACTTTTTGAGTGCAAAGCAAGATTTTGACAAAGCAATTGAAATAAATCCAAAAGACGCTACAGAATATTATAATCGCGGCAATGTTGAATATTATATGCAAAAAGATTCTTTGGCTTTAAATGATTTAAATCTGGCAATTCAATTAAAACCCATATATCCTGATGCTTATGTAAATAGAGGACTCGTATATTACTATATGAAAAATATAAATGCAGCATGCAACGATTGGAACTATGCATTACAATTAGGTCATAAAGATGCTGCTAATTATTTAAACCAATTTTGCAAGTAGTAACTTAAATATCAGATAATGCTAAACAACATCAACATACAAAATATCCTTTTTTTGGATATAGAAACAGTGCCTATGGCTGCAAACTACAATGGGTTTCCTGAAAAACTCCAACTGTTATGGAACAAAAAAGCTGAATTGATAAAAAAAAATGAAACCGACACTCCCGAATCCATATTTGATAGAGCAGGTATATATGCAGAATTTGGTAAAATAATATGCATATCGGTTGGTTTTGTTAAAACAATTGATAAACGTGATACTATCCGCATAAAATCATTTTATGGAGATGATGAAAAACTTCTTTTACAAGATTTTATAAATTTATTAAATAGTCATTTCAACAAAAAGGATAATTTGTTGTGTGCCCATAATGGAAAAGAATTCGATTATCCCTATATAGCCAGAAGAATTCTGATTAACAGACTGGAATTACCCAATATGTTAGATTTATCAACAAAAAAACCTTGGGAAATCCCTCATCTTGACACAATGGAGTTATGGAAATTCGGAGACTATAAAAATTTTACTTCATTAGATTTATTAGCTACTATTTTTAATATTTCTTCTCCAAAAAATGATATTAATGGAGCAAAAGTAGCTGGTGTATATTGGAAAGAAAAAAATTTACAAAGAATTGTAAAATATTGTCAAAATGATGTATTAACAGTTGCACAATTATTTCTTTGCTATCAGGGCAAACCTTTATTGGAATCAGAAGATATTATTTTTACAGATGTGAAATAATTTTTTTATCATTACTTTTTTAAACATGCAGTTTAGTGTGCTTTTCGTATTTTTATTTTCTAAGATAATAAAAATAGGTGATAAATTTTTTTATATGTAATATATTATATACCTTTATAGTTAATTTAAATTTAAACCCTAAAATAATTTTAATTTAACCATTTGTGATTATGAAAAAACTTAAACATTTTTATTTGCTGTCTTTTATAGCAGCTATGGTATTGGTAATTAGTGCCAATGCTCAGAATAAATCTTATAATTACTCCGATAGTTGGGGTAAAGAAGGGTATAACATTGAAAAACAAACCAACCAAAACATAACAATAAACTTTTCTATCAATCAGTTTTCTTTAAATACAAATCTAATTGATGGAGAATCTTTGCAAAATCTGGCATTAAATGGAAGTTTTTTACCAAACAATGCTGGCTATCCTGATTTACCAGGAAATGGCAGATTAATTGCTATTCCTCAAGGTTGTACACCAAAACTTAAAATAGTTTCATACAGAACAGAAACTATTAGTAATGTGAGTATGGCACCAGCTTTTGAAATTCCAATCGAACAATACAATGCTCCTTTGGTATATAAAAAGAACATGGAGGTTTATTCAAAAAATGCTTTTTATCCAATTAATCCAGTTATAATGTCTGATCCTACTAAAATTAGAGGAGTAGATGCAGTAATGTTGGGTATTACACCTTTTCAATACAATCCAGTTACAAAAGAACTTTTAGTTTATAGAGATATAAACATTGAAATTTCTTTTGAAGGTGGTAATGGAAAATTTGGAGATGATACATATCGTAGTCGTTGGTGGGATCCTATTTTAGAAGATGCTTTATTAAACTATTCTGCTTTACCAACAATTGATTATAGCAAAAGAGTATCAAATAGCAAGGATCTCGAATATGAATACATTATAGTTATTCCTACTAATCCTGAATTTCAACAATGGGCAGATAGTGTTAAGAATTTTAGAGCTGAACAAGGTATTGATGTTGGAATTGTTAAATTATCTGATATTCCCAACGGAACTACTGCTGCGGGTTTAAAAACATATTTTACAAATGCATATACTAATTGGACAACAAAACCTGTTGCTGTTCTATTAATGGCTGACTATGGTTCAACTGCAGCTTCAACAATAATTTCAAACATATATTCTCACCCAGCAGGTTATCCTGCCTTTGCTTCCGATAATTATTTTGGAGATATGACAGGTGATGATTTACCTGATATTGTTTTTTCTCGTATGACAGCTAATAATGTTACACAATTGCAGACAATGTGTACAAAATTTTTAAACTATGAACGTAATCCTCCAATTGATCCTAACTTTTATGACAAACCAATAACAGCATTAGGTTGGCAGGATGATCGTTGGTTCCAAATTGGTTCAGAAGTGGTAGGCGGATTTTTTAGAAGTATTGGAAAACATCCCACAAGAATTAATGCTTTGGGATCTCCTGCAAACAATACAGGAAATAATGTTGCTGGTGCAGGAACTTGGTCAACAGCTACAAATACTAGTACAGTTATGAACTATTTTGGTCCAAGTGGATTAAATTATTTACCTTCAGCACCAGGTACATTAGGTGGATTTAGTGGAGGAACACCAGCTCAGGTTAATACTGCTATTAATACAGGATCATTTATGTTGCAACATAGAGATCATGGTATGTACACTGGTTGGGGAGAACCTGCTTATGTTTCTGGCAATATTGGTTCTCTTACTAATGTTAATAATAAATTAACTTTTGTTTTTTCAATCAATTGTCAAACAGGAGCATATCACAATGCTTCTGAATGCTTTACTGAAAGATTTCATCGTTACACATATAGTGGACAAAATAGTGGAGCTTTAGGTTTGGTTGCAGCAAGTGAAGTTTCTTATTCTTTTGTAAACGATGCTTTTATTTGGGGAATGTATGATAATATGTGGCCTAATTTTATGCCAGCATACGGTACTACTCCTGCATCAAGAGGATTATTGCCTGCTTTTGCTTGTGCTGCTGGTAAACATTTCCTTTACCAATCTAATTGGCCATACAATACTTCAAATAAACAAATTACTTATCGTTTATTCCACATGCATGGTGATGCTTTCCAAACTATGTACTCAGAAGTTCCTCAGGATTTAGCTGTATCTCATTTATTTACTACTCCTGCCGGTACCAATACTTTTAGTGTTACTGCAACTACAGGTTCTTTAATTGCTTTAACCGTAAATGGAGAAATCTTAGGTACAGCTACTGGCACAGGTTCGCCTGTAGTTATTAACTTATCATCTCCATTAACATCTGGCAATACAATGGTGGTAACTGTTACTCTTCAAAACTATAAACGTTATAGAGGATTGGTTACTGTTCCTGTTGGTATAACAGAAAGTGTAAATGATAACAATAACTTTGTAATAAATCCAAATCCTAACAATGGTATTTTCAATCTTATTACAAATTCCACAGAAACTTACAATGTAAGTGTATTAAATACATTAAATGCTGTTGTTTATCAAAAGAATAACGTTAATTCTAATTTATCATTAGACCTTAGTGCTTATTCTGCCGGAGTTTATTACTTAATGATTGAAAACAAAAACGGTATTTCCATTAAGAAAGTAACTATTCAATAATTTTAAATAAAATTTATTAAAAAGGCTGTCCAAAAAGGCAGCCTTTTTTTGTTTTATATCATTGTTTTGGTTAATATAAATTGTGATAATGTTAACACCCCATCCGCTAAATTGCAGTTTATACTTATGCAATTACTTCATTTTTAGAATAAATTGAAGTTTATAAAAGTGCGACAACATCATGATATGAATAAACTACAATTTTTCATAGGTTGGAATATTCGTATAAGGGATAAATAGGAGTTTATCATGACTCCGAACATTCGTATAGGGTATAAATTGGAGTTTATTCTGGCTCCGAATTTGCGTATAAGTGATAAACTATAGTTTATTCTCAATCGTAATATTCGTATAATAGGTAAATTAGAGTTTATTCTCAATACGCAATTGCATATGAATTAACGGTAAGGGTTTCAGCTCGTTTATAACTAAGGCGCAATAGCTATGATCTATGTCTGAGTTGGTTTTTACGAGAAATTCCCATTTAAATAATGTTTTTGATTGTTCAATCCAAAAAATTTAAAAAATAATTGCTTGTTTTTGATAAATCAAACAAATCCCAAACAATGGCCTGTTCTATAAAGAGCAATATGTTTTTGTTGTGAGTATTCTCAAACAACATTTGGTTCTTATGAAGTTGTTTTGGGGATTATTTCAAGTTAAACTTATTTATAATGTTCTTTTGCTGAATTTCTTGTTATTTATATTTGCTTAAAAGAGTTAACTTACTATTCATAAATTTTCTTTCTTTCAATTTCAGCATTTTTCCAAAGCTCAATATTTCTTGGTTCGTTATAAGCTTTCTTTAATGCCTCCATATATTGTTGATGATTTCTATATTTAAATTCCAATATTTTAATTTTGGGAACCAAAATAAAGAACAATCCAAGACCACCAATAATAATAACTCTAATGAAAATATTTTTATAATATTTAGATTTTGTTTTAAAAAACTTAATTATTCCAATGATAATTGCAACAATAAGTCCATTAAGTCCAATAAATATTACCATTACAGCACCTTTATAAGATTGAAAATAAAACATTATTCCCAACAAAATCAAGTAAAAGGCAAAACCAACCATTATTGCTCCAATTATTTTCATTAGACTCGATTCTTTGTAATAAAGCTTGTTGAACAATGTCCTAAATTCATTATTGTTGAATAAAGCAAAACTAAAGAAAAAATAAAATAGGGCACCCAATGAAAGTGTAATGAAGCTTAGTATTTTTCCACCAGGTATTAAAAATATATTCATACAAATGCTAATAACTATACCGATGGCTATAATAATCTCCGTTTTTTTCATTTTAATTTGTTTTTAGAAAGTCGTTATACGTTGTTTGTATATTATCAACTCATACTTTGCTTTAAACTGACAACTCCAAACCCTAATCACTTTAGGCACTTCTTACTTCGCTTCCAAATCAAACAACTTATCAATATTGGTTTTGTATTTTTTATTGATAAAATTTCTTTTCAGTTTTAGGGTCGGAGTGAGTTCGCCGGTGTCTTGTCCCCATTCTGTGGCAAGCAATTCGTATTTCATTATTTGTTCCGTTTGACCCAATGTATGGTTGTATTTTTTTATCTCTTTGGCAAAACGGTTTTTAATTCGCTGAAGATTTAACATTTCTTCATTGGTGGTATATTCAATTTCTTTCACTTCGCACCACGAACGCAGGTGATTGAAATCTGGTACAATCAAAGCAGCTGCATATTTCTGGTTTTCACCTACTACAATGAGGTTGTCAATAAAATCAGATTCTTTAAACTTATCTTCTATCAATTGAGGAGCAATGTATTTGCCAAAGGATGTTTTAAATAGTTCTTTTTTTCTGCCAGTAATGCGAAGCTGGCCATCTATTTCGAATTTTCCCAGATCACCAGTATGAAACCAACCTTCTTCATCAATAACCTGTTTTGTAAGTTCAGGATCTTTGTAATAACCAAGCATTATATTTGGACCCTTGCAAAGGATTTCACCATCACTTGCTATTTTTGCATCAACACCTCTCAGCACAGGGCCTACACAACCAATTCTAACTCCATTTGGTCTGAAATTTCCAACAGTAATAACTGGGGAAGTTTCTGTTAATCCATATCCCTCTACAACCTGAATACCTGCTGCCCATAATATTTTGGCCAATCTGGGTTGCAATGAAGCTCCTCCTGAAACAATAATTTCTATTTTCCCTCCAAAGGCTGCTCTCCATTTGGTGAAAACCAATTTACGGGCAATTTTAAGTTTCCATTTGTATAGGAAATTATTCGACCGATCAATTCTATAATGCATACCTACACTAACAGCCCAGAAAAAGATATATTTTTTAATTCCTTTTAGTTTTCTTCCGGTTGCTATTATCTTATCATAAAACTTTTCGAGTACTCTCGGGACTGCACACATTATTTCTGGTTGAACTTCCTTCATGTTATCAGCTATAGTTGCTAAACTCTGAACGTAATAAATAGAATATCCCATGTAATGGTACATATAATTGAGCATACGCTCGTAAACATGGCAAAGAGGTAAAAAACTCAGCGCTTTTGCTTCTGAACCAAAGTATGGAATATCAGAAACTCCCCAAAAGTTACTTATAATATTGCGATGCGAAAGCATCACACCTTTTGGGTTTCCTGTGGTGCCGGAAGTATATATCAGTGTTGCAATATCATTTGTTTTAATTTCATTTTTAGCAGCTTCCAATTGCGATGGATTCTGGTTTTCTTTTCCAAGTGCAATTAGTTCGTTAAGGTGCTCAATTCCATGAAGGTTTTTAAATGTATAAATAGATTTAAGCGAAGGAACATTAGGAAGCAAATGTTTAATTTTTCTGTAAAGCTCTTCACCGGCAACAAATATATAATTAATTTCAGCATGGTTAAGAATATATTCGTAATCCGATTCGCTAACAGTAGGGTAAATAGAAACGTGAACAGCTCCGACCTGCATAATAGCCATATCTATAAAATTCCATTCAGGACGGTTGTATGTGATGGTAGCTATTTTATCATTTTTCTTAACACCCAACTTAAGAAAACCATAACTTATGTTGTTTACAATTTCTATATATTCTTGTATTGAATATTTTTTCCATTCCCCATCATCTTTTCCTGCAAGTGCATCGGTTTTCCAGGAATACTTTTCCAGATAATTGGGCAATAAATCGAAAATGCGAAGAACTTCCATTTTTATTTTAAAAAATATCTGTTTAAACAACCAAACCTACATAAAATTTATTTATTAAACGATATTAACTTTAAAGTAGATTTGTTTGTAAGAAATTTACAAATATTTGTATTTTGTTAATTGGTTTTATGAATATAAGCAGTACTAGCTTGCGCCATTGGCATAATTACCATATCGTTAATATTTACATGTGCAGGTAAATGACTAGCATAGTAAACAGAATCAGCTATATCTTTTCCAGTAAGAGGAGTGAACCCTTTATAAACATTACTAGCTGCTTCAGCATCGCCTTTAAAACGAACCAAAGAAAACTCAGTTTCGGCTGCTCCTGGACATATTTGTGTAACTTTAATATTATAGGCAAGTAATTCCGCCCTCATCCCTTTAGTAATTGAATCTACAGCATATTTACTTGCACAATAAACATTTCCGTTTGGGTATGTTTCTTTTCCTGCAATTGATCCAATATTTATAACATGCCCCGATTTGTTTTTTATCATTAGAGGGAGTATCTGTCTCGATACATAGAGCAATCCTTTTACATTGGTGTCTATCATTTTTTCCCAATCTTCATAATTGCCTTCATAAACAGGATTTAAACCAGCTGATAAACCAGCATTGTTTACAAGTATCGAAATATTTTTCCACTCTTCTGGCAATGATTCGATTGCTGAATTAACATCAGTTCTTTTTCTAACATCAAAACAAAGAGGAAGCACCTTCACACGGTATGTTCCAGATATTTGTTCTGCAATATTGTCTAACAACTCTTTCCTTCTTCCTGTTATTATCAGGTTATACTTGTTTTCAGCGAATTTTAGTGCAATAGCTTTACCGATTCCACTGCTTGCTCCTGTTATAAAAATTATTGGATTCATATTGATTAATGTAAAAAGTTAAGAAATTTAAATTTTGTAAGTACTTTCTCTTTATCAATGACCAGCAGAAGTACAATTGCTAAAAAAGGCAAAGCAGGGACTTTATACCTGACTACTGCTCCCAATACCGGAGTTGTTAATCCGGTAAGCAAGAATGTAATTAATACAAAGAAAAGACAAAATAATAAAATATTAATATTCTCTTTTTTAAATTTGAAGAAGAACAAACTAAAAATAAATAGAATTAAAAACATCATATTCTCAATAGCAGCCATAAGAGTAAAAGGAGAATTAACTTCAAATATAAATGGCCTGAAAAAAACAGTATATAAAGCTTTTGGAGTTTTAAGAATAAAATCAGAAACACTTGGTTGAAGCAGATTACGGTTAACCAGACTTCCTGCATTTAAACTTTCTGCAAGATAAACAAATGAATTTTGTTTTTGCGAAAGTATTTCAAGAACATTATATTGTGGAAATATCCTGTGAATATTGAGCAAAACACCAAAGAAAATAATAATTACCGCTGTATATTTAATAATTGCAAATCGATTAGTTGTTTTTGCAATTATAAAGTAAGAAATCAACAGAGGGATAAGTATTGTAAGTATATAATATTTCATATAGGCAAGTATCAGCAGTCCTACAATAATTCCAATAATTAAACGAAAAGAAAAGCCATGATTTACGAATTTTATAAAATTTAAAAGAAGCATCCCTAAACCTAATAATAACAAACCTTCTTTTAATACACCAGAGCCCCAGAACAAAACCGATGGAATAAGAAACAAAACTATTGCCAATTCTTTCCTTTTTTCTTTTAAAAAATGAAAGAATGTTTTAAATAAAGCCAATAAACCAATAGTTGATAAGAAACACATAAATACAGTATGCACATTGTAATATCCAAAAGATACCAACCTTACAATTGCATTAAATCTAATAATAGTATGATTGTCATTATACACATTTGGTTCATAAGGACGATACCAGTTGTTCATTATTTTATAATAATTATTATCAAAATAAGCGTTATCATTTTTATAACCAAATAACATTTTAAAGAAATCAACAGGTTTTTGAAATAAAGCATCATGCATTACTTTGCTATCATCAAAATATTTAAATATATCTGCTGTACTTCTATCGGTATAATAAAAAGTGTAAACTAAACTTAATAAAACACCAGCAATAACCTTTATTACAAAAAAAATAGCAATAAATTTTCTCGACAATCCATTGGTCTCAAAAAAAGGAATGCGAAAGATAAGAAAAATAAAAAAAGCTGTATATAATATTGTAAGTAGATACTCCAAAATGAAACGATTTTATTCTCCAAACCTACATAATTTTTTAAAATAATAAATAAAAATGCTTGTTAAAATATAAATAAATTCAATACATACTGATATTGACTGAATAATGAATTTAGTACATTTTATAATTTTATTTTGTTTGTAATTAACTAAAAATCCTTTATACTTTAGTTTATACTAGTTGAATATATTTTTATAAATTTGCCAAACATTTAAAAAATAAACAAATATGATTACAAGAAAGTATTTATTTAGCTTAACAGGATTTTTGTTATTAGTTATTATTTTGATTTCGTGTGGAAATAGTAATAAAAACAATCAAAATAACAATGGTTCCGATACAAACAAAGTTGTTACCTCAACATTAGAAGGAAACATATCTATTTCAGGTGCATTTGCTTTATATCCAATGGTAGTTAAATGGAAAGAGGAATACATGAAGCTTAATCCAAATGTTAAAATTGATGTATCAGCTGGTGGAGCTGGCAAGGGAATGACAGATGCTTTGGCGGGATTGGTTGATATTGGAATGATTTCTCGTGAAATAAGTACAGAAGAACAATCAAAAGGAGCTTGGTATATTCCGGTTGCCAAAGATGCTGTTGTGCCTGTTATCAATACCAATAATCCAGAAATAGAATATTTGTTAAATAGTGGATTGTCCAAAGAAATTTTTCAAGGAATTTTCATAACAGGGAAAATAAAAACATGGGGACAGGTAAGCAACAATAAAACAGATAAAAACAGCATTAAAGTTTATACCCGTTCTGATGCATGTGGAGCAGCAGATGTTTGGGCAAAATTCCTCGGTAAAAAGCAGGAAGATTTACTTGGAGTTGGAGTTTCTGGTGACCCAGGGATAACACAAGCAGTTCAAAGTGATAACTATGGAATCGGATATAACAATATATGTTATGCTTATGATGCTACAACCAAATTAGAAACCAAAGACATTAAAGTTCTACCTATAGATATCAATGGAAACGGTATTATTGATGATAATGAGTTTTTTTATCATCATAAAGACAGCATAATTAGCGCAATTACTGATGGTAGATACCCTTCTCCACCTTCAAGAGATTTATATTTGGTTACAAAAGACAAACCAACAAATGCTGTTATTACTGCATTTTTGAAATGGATTTTAACAGATGGGCAGAAATTTGTTAATGAAACAGGATATATAAAACTTACAACAGATAAGATAAAAGTTGCTAACGATAAATTAAAATAAATATTTTCAAGTATGTTAAATGGCAGGATTATTAAAGACAGACTTACGTCTAAAATACTGCTTATTTTTACAATACTTATTTCTTTAATAGTTATAATTATTGGTGTTGAATTGTTTTATAAATCGCAACCAATAATTAAAAGTAATAGTTTACAAGAACTTATTTTTTCAAAAGATTGGCATCCGCTTAAAGGACATTTTGGAATGCTTTCTTTTATTGCGGGAACAGCATGGGTTACAATTATTGCAGTTATTATTGCTGTTCCCTTATGTTTATTAACAGCTATTTATTTATCAGAATATGTACATAAAAGGGTTTTAAAAATCATAAACCCTTTTATTGATATATTGGCCGGAATTCCATCGGTTATATTTGGAGTATGGGGAATTATAATAATAGTACCTTTTATTCGATTTAATATTGCTCCTTTATTTGGGGTTTCTACAACAGGATATAATGTTCTGGCTGGAGGAATAATATTGGGTATAATGATTATTCCAGTTATTATTTCTGTTATGGTTGAAGTTTTTAAAACAATACCTGTAGAATTACGTGAAGCTTCACTATCTCTGGGGGCAACAAAATGGCAAACAATTAAGTTAGTTGTTCTTAAAAAAGCTAAACCAGGTATTATTGCAGCAATTGTACTTGGAGTTTCCAGAGCACTGGGAGAAACAATGGCTGTATTAATGGTAGTTGGCAATATGGTTCAGGTACCAACTTCTGTATTTGATTCGGCTTATCCTTTACCTACTTTAATTGCAAACAATTATGGTGAAATGCTTTCTATCCCTATGTACGATTCTGCACTGATGTTTGCAGCATTGGTGCTTTTTATAATTGTAGTGCTTTTTAATGTGCTTTCCAGAATAATATTATCCAGAATTGAAAGAAAATTAAGAGCTTAATGAATATGAAAAAAACAAAGATTGAAGAACTCTTTTTTAAAACATTGATGCGTTTAGCAGCAATTATTATTATCGGCACTTTGCTTCTTATCATATATAGTATTTTTATTAAAGGATTACCAGCTATGTCTTGGGAAATGATAACACAAACCCCAAAAGGTGGCTATTATCTTGGAAAGGAAGGAGGAATTTTAAATGCTATTATTGGTTCTTTATTATTAGCCGCAGGATCAACATTTTTGGCAACAATAATAAGTTTGCCAATTATAATTTATATAAATGTTTATTGTCGTAAAACATTATTTTCAAACGCAGTAAGACTTTGTTTTGATATAATGTGGGGTATTCCATCAATTGTTTATGGTGCTTTTGGTTTTACTTTTATGGTTTTCTTTGGGATGAAAACATCTTTATTGGCAGGAATTATTATTGTTTCATTGGTTATTTTGCCAGTTATTGTAAGAATAGTTGATGAAGTGGTGCGAATGATTTCATCTGGTCTTTATGAAGCCTCTTATGCATTAGGAGCAACCCGTTTGCAAACTTCAATGAAAGTAATATTAAAACAATCAGCTACTGGCATACTAACAGCTTTGTTGGTAGCATTTGGCAGGGCAATTGGAGATGCTGCAGCAGTTTTGTTTACAACTGGTTATACCGATTCCATTCCCACTTCTTTATTTCACGCTGCAGCTACACTTCCTCTTGCTATTTTCTTTCAATTATCTGTTCCAATTCCTGAAGTTACTGCACGTGCTTATGCTTCTGCTTTGATTTTAACAATAATAATCTTATTGATAAGTTTATTAGCAAGAGTTTTAACAAATAAATATAATAAATTTAAAGTTTGAAATATGATTGAACATAATCCACACCTTAGTGTTAAGAATTTAAATGTATTTTATGGAGCAAATCATGTTTTAAAGAATATAAACATTGCTATTCCAGATAAAAAAATAACAGCAATAATTGGTCCTTCTGGTTGTGGTAAAACTACTCTTCTAAAAAGTTTTAATAGAATGCTTGAACTGACTGATGGCGTTAAAATAAGTGGTGAAGTTATAATTAATGGAGAAAATATTTATAATTCTAAGATGGATATTTCGGATATAAGGAAAAAAATGGGCTTACTTTCTCAACGACCATATTCTTTACCAATGTCTATTTATGATAATGTCGCTTATGGACCAAGAATACATGGAAAAAAAAACAAAAAAGAACTTGATATTCTTGTAGAACATTATTTAAAAGAAGCAAGCTTGTGGGATGAAGTAAAAGACAGATTAAAAACTCCTGCAGTAAGATTATCTATAGGTCAACAACAACGATTGTGTCTTGCAAGAGGATTGGCTGTTGAACCTGATATTATTCTTGGAGATGAACCTACTTCATCACTCGATCCTCAATCAAGCCAACATATAGAAAAAAAATTTATAGAATTAAAAGAAAAATATACGATTGTTGTGGTTACTCATATTTTAAGGCAAGCAAAACGAATTGCTGATTATTTAGTTTTTATTCATCTTGGAGAAATTATAGAATATGGAACAACAAAAGAAATGCTTGAAAATCCAAAAGAAAAAATGACACAGGAATATGTATCAGGAGTTATAAGTTAATGAATATTAATTTTAACTTTTGGTATTGCATCTATTAATTTACGTGTATAATCAGTTTTAGGATTTGAAAAAATCTCATTAGCAGTTCCTATTTCAACTATTTGTCCATTTTGCATCACAATAATTCTGTCAGACATATACTTAACTACAGATAAATCGTGTGATATAAATATATAAGTAAAACCAAAGTCTTGCTTTAATTCATTAAGAAGATTTAAAACTTGTGCTTGTATGGAAACATCTAAAGCTGAAACAGATTCATCACAAATAATAAACTTAGGTTCAACAGCTAAAGCTCTGGCAATACATATGCGTTGACGTTGTCCACCCGAAAATTCATGGGGATATCTGTTAAAATGTGTTTCATCCAAGCCAACCCGTTCAAGTAAGCTTATCGCATTTTTTTTACAAAGGGTTTGATTAGGATATATTTTATGCACTATCATTGGTTCTATTATTGCATTACCAATTGTAATTCTTGGATTTAATGAAGAATATGGATCTTGAAAAATAATTTGAACGTCTTTTCTTAATTTACGCAAATCATTTTTAGATAATTGAGTTATATTTTTTGATTGATAAAGTATTTCACCGCTTTCTGGTTTTATTAACTGAAGAATACTTCTCCCAAGAGTTGTTTTTCCACAACCAGACTCACCAACCAAACCAAGAGTCTCACCCGGATATACTTTGAAAGAGACTTGATCTACTGCTTTAAATTGCTGTGTTTTTTTTCCGAAAATATTTCTTTTTAATGTAAAAAAAGTGCTTAGTTTATCAACTTCCATTATTGGGGTGGAATAATCAATAATATTATTTAACTTGGCTTCATTAGTTGATACTGATGATAACCTTTTTTTGTCTATTTCAATAAGACTTCCATCAGCTTCTGTTTTAAAAAAATCTGAAATCACAGGTAATTTTACTTCATTTGTATTTAACTGAGTTCGACAAGCAAGCAATCCTTTTGTGTAAGGATGTTGTGGGTTATTAAAAACAGAAGAAACATCATTTTGTTCTACAATTTTTCCTTTATAGATCACCGCAACCCTATCAGCTATTTCTGCAACAATACCCAGGTCGTGAGTAATAAATAACATTCCCATACCATATTCTTGCTGCAACTCTTTGAGAAGTGATAAGATATTTTTTTGTATAGTAACATCAAGTGCTGTTGTTGGTTCATCTGCAATCAAAATAGCCGGATTACAAGATATTGCCATTGCAATTATTATTCTTTGTTTTTGTCCTCCTGATAATTCAAAAGGATAAGATTTATATATCTTTTCAGGGTAGGGGAGACGGACTTTTTCAAAAAGAAACAAAGCTTTTTTCTTTGCTTCTCTTTTAGATATTTTATGATGTATAAGTATAGATTCTGTAAGTTGATTACCGCATGTTTTAACAGGATTAAGAGATGTCATTGGTTCCTGAAAAATCATGGCAATATCTTTTCCTCTGTATTGCCGTATTTTTTTTTCAGAAAGTATGGCAAGATCAACTATTTTGTTTTCTTTATGGTATATGATTTCTCCACTGATTATTTTTCCTGTGGGTTTGGGTAGTAATTGCATTAACGAAAATGCTGTTACTGATTTTCCAGATCCGGATTCACCCACAATAGCTAAGGTTTCATTTTTATTTAATTCAAAAGAAATTTCATTAATAGCTATATTTATATTACTTCCATCAGAAAAACCCACTGAAAGCTTTTTTATTTCTAACAATAGTTCGTTTTTCATTATGTTTTATTAACAAACAAAGGTTTTATATAAACAAAAATACAAAAAAAAAGAGACACCAATTTGGTATCTCTTTTTTTGAAATAGAAATTATTACAAATGTGTATATGTTTCTGTACATCCGGTAAAAGTACCTAATGTAGATTCATCTTTAAAAGTAATATTTATACCTTTTGAAGTAGTAAAAGTTCCAGATCCTGAGAAAGTATGATTGATATCATTTGGTGGTAATCCACATTTAACAGTTTGTGAAGGAAGAGTTACATTAGTTCCAGAAAGTGTTATATAAACAAGAGCTCCTGAATAATCTCCAAATTTTGCAAAATAAAGTTTATTTTTTTCAGTTGAAGAAGCTGTTGCATTATCTGAATATGGAGTTGTTGCTCCATTAGTTACATCAACAACACTATAACTACCAGCTAAAAATTCGGCAGCATCAACAGTAACTTTTCTGGTAACAGTTGTAGCAGCATTACCAGCAGCATCTTTAACATTATAAGATAATGTTTGAAGACCAGCAAATACGTTATTTAAAGCAGGAGTAACAGTAACACTACTTGTTAGATCACCATCTTTTTCATCAGTTGCAGTATAACCTGGATCAGTCCATGTGCTTTTAAATACGATACTCATATCAGCAGAACCTTTTAAAGTAATAGTTGGTGCAGCAGTATCATCTGGCTTACATGCATTAAAAATAAAAGTAACACCTATTAATGCAACAATAGCAATAATTAAAAAATTTCTTTTTTTCATAATAAAATAAGATTTAATTAATAATTCTTTTAATTTCTTTTGCAAATATACAATTTTTTAATATTAAAAAAATTTAAAGTTTTTATTTTTAATATCAAAAATATATTTAATTTTGCACCGAGGTTAACCAATTTAAAAATTAAAAAAAAACCCATGAAAAAATTATTTGCATTATTAGTTGTTGCAGGAATGGTATCATTCGTTGCATGCGGTCCAAAAGGTCCTTCTAAAGAAGAATTAGAAAAGAAAAGACAAGATTCTATCAGAACTGCTGATTCTATTGCTAAAGTAGAAGCTGACGCTAAAGCTGCTCAAGAACTTGCTGCAAAAGAAGCTGAAGCTAAAAGAATAGCTGATTCTATCGCAGACGCAGAAAAAAACAAAAAACCTATCAAAAAACCTACTAAACCAGTAGTAAAACCTAACACCAAAGTTCCTGGAAAAGGTTGATTTTTGATTTAAAAACAATAAAAAAGGATTCAAATTTTTGAATCCTTTTTTTTTAATATTTATTTTTTTATAACAATTAAATACATTTATTTAAATATTATAATTAATTTTGCACCCAAATTTAAAATTTTAAACCCATGAAAAAATTATTTGCATTATTAGTTGTTGCAGGAATGGTATCATTCGTTGCATGCGGTCCAAAAGGTCCTTCTAAAGAAGAATTAGAAAAGAAAAGACAAGATTCTATCAGAACTGCTGATTCTATTGCTAAAGTAGAAGCTGACGCTAAAGCTGCTCAAGAACTTGCTGCAAAAGAAGCTGAAGCTAAAAGAATAGCTGATTCTATCGCAGACGCAGAAAAAAACAAAAAAGGCAACAAAAAAGTTGACAAAATTAAAGTTGGTGATAAAGTTAAAGGAAAAGGTTGATTTTTGTTACAAATCATAAAAAAAGGGATTCTTATGAATCCCTTTTTTTATGATTTAATATTTTGATTAATATTATTGTATGATTATATTTTTACAATAAAATGTTCTTTCATTTTTTATTTTTATAAAATACGCTCCCTTTGTAAAGTTGCTCACATCAATAATATTAATACTGTTTTTTATTGAACTTTTATAAACAAGTTGTCCTGTAATAGTAAATATCTCAATCGATAAATCAATATCTTTAATGCCATTAGTGTTTATAAAAAGCTTTTCTTTTATTGGATTTGGATAAATTAAAATATTATCTATTTTACTAGCAGATATTTCAGGTATATCAACTGAAGGTTTTAGAATATCTACAACAGTTCCTTCTATTACTGTTAATGAATATGGTAATTCCTGAGGTATTAAATACCAATTGTTATATGAACCGCCCCAACCAAAGTTTACATGATAGTAATTATTTGTATTATATCCATCAACAACTACATTATGCCCTACTGTCCATGTTTCATTCACAATAGCTAAGTGAACAGGTAATGCTGCCTTCATGTTGAGGGTCATTCGAGTATAAACACTGGTATCTGTACTATTGAGAAGCTCAGAAGAAGTACAATTAAATTTCAAATATGCATCTCTAGCTTGATCAACTCCAAAAGTACCAGAACCATCAGATCTGAATACTTGTCTTGCTGCTACTCCACAAGCAAAAGATAAAGCTGCTTTATCAGTATTAGTCAAAGCAATATTGTTATCATAATGTTGTTGAATGGTTGTAAGGTATCCATTCAATTGAGGAAAAGAAGGGAAGCCTCTTGTTGCAAAATCATTATCAATCCAATATTGATTGCCTGCGCCATAGTTATGATAGTAGTCATCTAAATCCGAAAAAGTAGTATTTTTTATAGTTTTGTGGTAATTTAATATTTGTGCCATTGCTGTGGCAGGGCAACCAACTAAACTTCTTGCACTGCTACCATCTAATGGACAAAGAGCATTATAGGGAGCATTTTGTGTCCAGTTTGTTTCTAACCAACCTCCGGTAGAAGTTGTTCCTGCTGGTGGCCATTGTTGAAAATCTACTGGAGTCTCTTGAGCTTTGGTTAATAAAACATTCCACAATTGATGTCGTGATTTTATAATGTTTCCAGGAAGTTTTTCTATGGCCAATAATCTGAGCTTCATATCATATACCAACATTGATAAAAAAGGATTTGTTTTAATATTTATTTCCCCAATTTCATTTTCCGTTGAATATGAAATTACAGGAGGCAAATCATCATCACCCGAAACAATAATAAAACCCTTCGGATATAAAGTAATAACAAAGAATGAAACATTATTCTGATTGTTTTTTATTTCGAAAGTGTTTAAAACAGAACTTTTTTTGCTATAATCTATTTCATGTAATTTGTTAGTAGCGACTTTCGTTGCCTGTTTTTTATCAATAGGTTTGGCAATTATATTATTTCCAATAAAAATAATAATTAAGGAAAGTAAAATTTTAAATAATAGAGCTTTCATTATATTTAACTATTAAAATTGAACTTTTGGTGCTTCATCTGCGCCAGGTTTTGCTTGGAAATATGGTTTTTTCTTAAACCCAAACAAACTTGCAAATATGTTTTTAGGGAACTTACGGATATATGTATTGTATTTTTGTGCGTAATCGTTAAAAGAATTACGTTCAATCAATATTAGGTTTTCTGTTTCTTTCAATTGGTTTTGTAGATCCATAAAGTTTTGATTGGCTTTTAAATCAGGATATTGTTCAGCAACAACCATTAATTTGGATAAAGCACCACTTAAACCATCTTGCATTTGTTGAAACTTTTGTATATCAGCTTCAGAAAGATTCTCGGCATCAAGTTTTACATTAGATACTTTAGAACGGGCTTCAGTAACTTCAACCAATGTTTTGTTTTCGTGTGTTGCATAACCTTTAACAGTATTTACCAGATTTAAAATAAGGTCTGCGCGTCTTTGATATGCACTTTCAACTTTTGCCCATTGTGCATTTGTAGCTTCTTCTCTTGATACCATACCGTTATATGCAAAATAACCAAAAAGGCCAAAAATTAAGAAAACTACTAGAATTAAACCTATTATCATGGCTGCACCCAAACAACCGGTGCCTGTTTTTTCACTTGGTGTCATAATTTTAATATTTTTAATTAATACTATTTACAAAGATAGTAAAGTAATAATATATTTTTAAATAACATTTAAAAATTTGTTTAACGATTTATAAATATAATTTAACATTAAATTGAAATAAACAATGTAGTAAAAACAATGAATTTGTGGTGTTGTAATTGTGAAATTAGAAGGTGTTTTAATATTAATAAACGCTATATTTTATAATGATTGATTAAACTAAAAAAACAGTTGTTCTTTGAATTTTAATAATTTATTAGTAGATTTGAATTAAAAATATAAAGTTATGCTTAAAACTTATTCTTTTCCAAGTGTTGTTGAATTAAACAACTTTGAATTAAAAAAAGTGTCTGGCAACTTGCTTAAAGGTTTGAAGTTAAAAAATAATGAAATCTCCTATATTATAGGAGAATTGGCAATGTCAGAAGGTTCTTCACC
Source organism: Marinifilum sp. (assembly GCA_020718065.1). Classification (GTDB taxonomy): domain Bacteria; phylum Bacteroidota; class Bacteroidia; order Bacteroidales; family CG2-30-32-10; genus CG2-30-32-10. Next base: position 26,758 of record DYDE01000022.1, read on the forward strand.
CCATAAAAGTGTTAATAGTGCACCTTCCGATTTAGATTATCAGCTGCTTTTGCAAGCAAGTTTATTATTAGCTTATAATCAATTACAAACTCCTTTTTATGTTACTGCTGGTTTTCCTTTTATTACATATCAGTTATATAGAAATGAAGCTATAAATGCAATTCAAAAAAATCATAATATTCAGTTTGATGCATCAACTTGTTCTAACTTCGGAGTTAGTCAGGTTACTGTTAATGTAGTTAAAGCTATGATTCTTTCAGAAATTCAGGGTTGCGATATTGCAATTCGTAAAAGTGAAACCGAAGAAAAATCAAATATTTTTATTGTTAGCCTTGGTTATGGTACTTTTGAAGCAGCTTTAAGTACTGAAAATGGGATTATTCAAAGAACATTTGTCAGTTCTCAGGGTATTCGTTATGCTGTTAATATGTTAGCGCGTGAACTTTTACAATCTTATTATGTAGGTTTGATTACAGAACATCAATTTGATATGGGTTTCAAAACAGGCTCTTTGGTTTTAAATAGAAAAAGGATTGATATTACAGAATTTCGTAAAAGTGCTCTTATGAATTATTACAGAGAGGTAATTAGCCCTATGTTAAGAAAATCATTTACAGACAATGATTTTAATATTTGTAATAAATTATATTTAGTTGGTGGTGGTGCTTTGTTTCCTGAATTAATTGATTGTTTTAAAGAAGAATTTATAGATTTGTTAGAAATAATTGTATATCCAGATCCTGCAACTTGTGCAAGTAAGGGATACTGCATAAATTCTAAAGAAGCTACTGATGATAAAAATGTAGCTTCTGTTGGTATTGATATAGGTAATTCAAGTACTACAATTTGCTTTTATGACGGTAATGAATCGTTTTAATTTACAAAAAAACAACAAACCCACTTTTAGATAAACAAAAAGTGGGTTTGATTATTTAAATAACTTTTACAAGATAGTAGTTTTTCTTGCCTTTTTGAATGAGGATATAGCGATTGTTAATCAAATCATTACTTGAAAATTCAAATGATTCATTAATTTTTGTTTTGTTTACCTGAATACTTCCTTCTTTTAGCATTCGGCGTGCTTCATTTTTGGAAGCCATTATTTGAGTTGTTTCTGAAAGAAAATCAACACAGTTTTGTTTGTTATTTAAGGTATCAGAAGGTATTTCTACTTGAGGAACTCCTTCAAAAACACTTAATAACATTTCTTCGTTCAAGTTTTTTAAAGAATCTGTAGTTCCTTTTCCAAATAAAATTTCTGAAGCTTCAACAGCAGCTTTATAATCATCTAAAGAATGAACCCTGATTGCTACTTCCATTGCCAAAGACTTTTGTAAAACACGTAAATGAGGGGCTTGTTGATGCTGGTTTATTATTGCATCTATTTCTTCTTTGGTATATAAAGTAAAAATCTTAATATATTTTGCTGCATCTTCATCACTGCAATTAAGCCAAAATTGATAGAATTTATAAGGGGAAGTGAGTTTAGGATCGAGCCAAACATTTCCTTCCTCTGTTTTGCCAAATTTTCCTCCATCAGCTTTGGTAATAAGTGGACAAGTAAGTGCAAACGCTTCTCCTCCTGTTTTACGGCGAATAAGTTCTGTTCCGGTAGTTATATTTCCCCATTGGTCTGATCCACCCATCTGTAATTTGCAATTTTTGTTTTCATAAAGCCACAAAAAATCATAACCTTGAACCAATTGATAAGTAAATTCAGTAAAGGAAATTCCATTTCCTCCTTCTAACCTTTTCTTTACCGAGTCTTTTGCCATCATATAGTTAACAGTAATATGCTTTCCAATATCCCGCATAAAATCAAGAAATGTAAAGTCTTTTGTCCAGTCATAATTATTTACCAATTCAGCAGCATTGTCTTTTGCTTCAAAATCAAGAAATTTGTATAATTGTTTTTTAATGCATTCCTGGTTATGTCGAAGTGTTTCTTCAGATAAAAACTTTCTTTCTTCAGATTTCCCTGAAGGATCTCCTATCATACCAGTTGCTCCACCAATTAAAGCAATAGGTTTATGACCTGCTAGTTGTAAATGTTTCAACATCATCACCGATACCAAATGTCCGATATGCAGTGAATCTGCCGTAGGATCGATACCAACATAAGCAGATGTCATTTCTTTTCCTAATAAATCTTCGGTACCAGGCATTACATCGTGAATCATTCCACGCCATCTAAGTTCTTCAACAAAATTCATAGTTTTCAATCTTTTTGTTTATTTTTGTTTTCTAATAATTTTGCAAAGATAAGTCAATTGGGTTATTTTTAAATAATAAAACATTATTCTCAAATTCATTTTTACATATTCTTTTGTTTAATAATAAACAATGATATTAATTACTGGTGGTACAGGTTTAGTGGGTTCTCATTTGCTTTACGAATTGGCACAATCTGGCAAAAAGATACGTGCTCTGAAAAGAGAAGAAAGCAATATAAAAAATACTTATAAGGTATTTGCTTATTATTCAGATAAAGCTGATGAATTGTTTTCAAATATTGAATGGATTGATGGTGATTTACAGGATATCTATTCTTTATATGATGCACTTGAAGGAATAACTCATATTTATCATTGTGCTGCATTTGTTTCTTTTGATGCTACCGATAAAGACCAAATTATAAAAACCAATGTTGCAGGTACTGCAAATTTAGTTAATGCAGCTTTAGATAAAAACATTCAGAAGTTTTGTTATGTGAGTTCAATAGCTGCAATTGGAAAAACAGAAGATGGAAGTCTTATTTCTGAAACTAATTCCTGGAAATATTCTAAAAATCGTTCTATTTATTCTGTTAGTAAATACGATTCAGAACGTGAGGTTTGGCGAGCAATAGCGGAAGGGTTAAATGCTGTTATAATTAATCCATCAATAATTCTTGGTCCAGGAAATTGGAATAGCGGAAGTGCAAGATTGTTTAAAAGTGTTTGGGATGGATTGAAGTTTTATACAAAAGGAGTAAGTGGTTATGTAGATGTTAGAGATGTTGTTAAAGCAATGATATTGTTGATGAATAGCGAAATTAAAAATGAAAGATTTATTGTTTCTGCTGAGAATGTAGATTATCAAACGCTTTTCAGCCTAATAGCCAAGGGCTTAAAGAAACCTCCTCCAAAATATAAAGCTGCAAAATTTTTAAGTGAAATAGTATGGCGGGCAGATAAATTAAAAACAAGCATTACAAATACTAAACCGCTCATAACAAAAGAAACAGCAAGAACAGCAAATTCTAAAAGTTATTATTCTAGTCAAAAATTAATTTCTGCCATCAACTATCAGTTTATTCCTCTTTCTCAAACGATAGAATATATTTGTACCCTTTTCGTGAAAGAGAATAAGGTAAAATAATCTATATATTGTCAGCTAAAAGAAGCCAAAAAAAATCGCCCAACAATGGAGCGATCTTTTTTTTATTTAAAATTATTTAAAATTTATAAGTATTGTCTTCAATCAGTTTGTTAGCAATTCTTCTTCTTGCTTCTTTAATATTTATAGGTTCTATTGCTGTTAATTGTAAAAGAATTTTTTGAATTTTGTTAAATTCGTCTCCTGTAGCAAAAGAATTGAGAGCATCCATCGCTGATTTGTATATTGAAGAGGCTGCTTCGTAAACATACACATCACAAATGTCTTTATAAATATTATATTCCTGTTCGCTTTTCAATCCTTTTAGTTTTTCTGTTCTTAAAACAATTGATTCGGCAGCATAAAGTTTAACAAGAATATCGGAAATGCTCATCATAATTTCCTGTTCTGTGCTGAATTGTTTCCCAACAGCTTCGTATGCTTTGCTAAGCATCATTAATGCCGCTTTTTTAAGATTTTCTACGTAATATTGTTTCTTTTCGTAGTAATCAGCAGGAGCTGTTCCTTTTATATCTCCTGATTTTTCAAAAATATCTTTTCCAAGATTGAAAACTACAGAATCAGCTTTTTTTGCCATTTTCAAAAACATATCTGATGCAACCAAACGGTTTATTTCGTTGGTGCCTTCAAATATACGGTTGATTCTTGAATCGCGGTAAGCCCTATCTGCTGGCATTTCTGCTGAGTAACCCATTCCACCATGAATTTGTACAGATTCGTCAACGATATAATCCAATGTTTCCGAACCTAATACTTTTAAAATAGCAGCTTCCATAGCATATTCGCCAAGAGCTTCAAGATAAGCCTGTGCTTTTGTCATTCCATTAGCAACATGCATTTTAATAGTATCATCTACATTTTTACTTGTACGATAAACTGCGCTTTCTGAAACAAAGTACCTGATAACTTGTTCTGCCATTTTGTATTTTATGGCCCCAAAATTTGAAATAAGAGTACCAAATTGTTTTCTTTCATTGGCATAATTTACAGAATATTCTATCGATTTTCTTCCAGCTCCTAATACATTTGCTCCTAATTTTATTCTGCCAATATGTAAGATGTTTAAAGCAATTCTAAATCCTTCGCCTCTTTTACCTAAAAGATTTTCAACTGGAACAATACAATCATTAAAGAATATTTGAACAGTTGAAGAACCTTTTATCCCCATTTTCTTTTCTTCTACATTGAAAGATACACCAGGATAATTGCGTTCAACTACAAAAGCGCTTAATATTTTGTCATTATCAATTTTTGCAAAAACAGTGAGAACATCTGCAAATCCACCATTGGTGATCCACATTTTTTGTCCGTTGAGAATATAATTTTTCCCATCTTCAGAAAGAACTGCTTTTGTTTTTCCAGAGTTTGCATCAGAACCTGCATTGGGCTCGGTTAAACAATAAGCACCAGCATATTCGCCAGAAGCAAGCTTTGGTAAATATTTTTGTTTGGTTTCTTCCGATCCATAATATAAAATTGGCAAAGTACCTATACCTGTATGAGCTGAATAAGCTACAGCATAAGAATATCCTCCACCTAATACATCAGAAGCAAGCATTGATGTAACAAACGATTGTCCGAAACCACCGTATTCTTCAGGAACAGAAATTCCTAACAACCCTAATTCGCCAGATTTGGTGATAAGGCTTCTCATTAGTCCGGGTTCTTGATGATCTATTTTTTCTAAATTTGGTAATACTTCTTTACTTAGAAAATCTTCACACATTCCGTAAATCATTTTCTGTTCTTCATCAAACTCCTCAGGTATAAATACATCTGTTGCTTTTGATTGAGTTAATAGAAATTCACCACCTTTTAAAACTTTTTTGTTTTCCATTTGCTAATTTTTTTATTTGGGTTGCAAAAATAAGAGTTTTTGTTTATATACAAAAACTCTTATTCATAAAATATTGAAATAGACGAATGTCCTTTATAATTATTGTATTACTTTATTATAAAGCTGGTCTATTAATAAATATAAAAATTATCGGGTCCAACTCCAACATCAAATCTGCCTTCCCATATAGTTATAGGTTGATTATTTATTAAAGTTCTAAAATCGAAATATCCCGAAAGTATAACTTCTATAGGTTTTTTATCTACAATTAAATTCTGAACCCTTTTAAATTTTAATTCTCCGCTTAGAATTTTAACAATATTTTCTGTTGTGTCATTTATAATAGTTACCTGAGTTAAACTATCTGTCAAATCCAAAACAACTCCATTTAAAGCGATCAGGTCTTTGTATTGTGTAGGTTTAATGTTTGGCAGCCTGAACTTCATAATCATTTTCTTATCAGGCTCATCGTAATTGAGGTTATTTAACTGTCCATACAATTCAAAAGAGGTATTGTTGTTAGTAAAGATAACTTTTGCCGGTACAGCATTGTTGTTTGAAACAAAGGCTTGCCTGTCGTAATAAGCTCCAAAAGTATTGTAACCCCATTCAGTATAAGCTGGCAAATCATTATAATCACTATCGGGAATCCAAACTGATTTTTTAAGTTCATTTTCTTTTTTGCATCCAACGATAATACTAATTATCATTAAGAAAAAAATTATTTTTGTTTTCATTTTTCTACTTCTTTTGATTTTAATGGTAATTGATAATTAAGCTGAAATCCAATAATTGCTTCTGGTTTTACTAATGATGATGAATTTGGTGTAACAATAAATGAAGGTAAACACAATTCATAACTAAAAGAGGGTCTGTCATCTTTTCCAAATCTGAAACCCATTGAAGCACCTACATGTGAATATAAAGCGCTTGGTTTTCCAAACTTATCTTTAACTTCTTTTTCATATATTTCCATTTCATTGTTTACAAATTTCACATTCGTATTTGATAGAAACTGAAGATTAATATCTGCAGCAACTTTGAAGTATAAACGAAATATTCTGGGTTTGAAAGGATAACATCTGATTTCAAGAGGTATTCCTAAATAATGGGAAACTTGTTTTATGCCATTTATTTTCAAATATTCTGTATTTGTTTCATCCTGCTTGTACATTAAATAAAAGAAATCTTTAACAGACTCACTGCTTGCATCTCCAAGTTCACTATAAAGATTGGTATATCTTAGTCCAGTAGTTATACCAAGCCTGTTGTTCTTATTCATAAATTCTGCAGTTAAACCCCCATAAGTTATGGTCATGGAACTGCTGAGGTTATCAGACATGCTTTCTTCATAATAACGAGGGGCTGTTTCATTCCTGATAAAGTCATGGTTATGCATTTGGGTAACAACAAATGGCATACCCACATCCACACCAATATACTTTAGTTTTAAATTCTGTGCATTTATTGTACTTATGACAAAGCACAAAAGAAATAGTGTAAATAAAATTTTAACTTTCATAAGAATTTTTTAAATGTTTACATAATTGTTCTTAAATATTCAATAGAAATCAGATTTTATTAGTTTATGGGCTTTTTATATTGTTTAATTAACAAAATAAGCAAGCAAATATAAAATATTTATTTCATAAAAAACCAATTTCTTCTTATTGTTTAAAGCAAAAATTGCTATTTTTACAACAGTAAAATTAAAATATTACATACACATTATGCAAAAGTCAAGAGAAGAAGCTGAAGAATTATTAAAAACATATATTAAAAACGAAAAAATGCTGGCACATAGCTATGCCTCAGAGGCAGTTTTGCAGGCACTTGCAGTGAGATTAAATGCTGATGAGAAGCAATGGGCTATGGCTGGTTTGTTGCACGATCTGGATGTTGAAATTACCAATGCAGATCCAAAAACTCATGCATTAGAAACCGAAAGGATTCTCAAAGAAAAGAATTACGATGCTGAAATGATTGATGCTATCAAGATGCACAACGAAGAAGCTCATGGTTTGAAAAGAAATAAAATGTTTCATTATGCATTGGCTGCCGGCGAAACCATTACAGGACTGATAACAGCAACAGCTCTTGTTTATCCTGATAAGAAAATAGACAATGTAAAAGTAAAATCAATTACCAAAAGAATGAAAGAAAAAGCTTTTGCTGCTTCGGTTAATCGCGAAACAATAATGGAATGCGAAAAACTGGGATTAAGTCTGGATGAATTTGCAGATATTGCTTTAACTGCAATGAAAAAAATAAATATTTAAAATTTAACCTAAAAGAAACCAAAAATGGAAACTACAAAAATTGTTATCAGACCTTTTGCTTCTAAAAAGGGGAGTATGTCCTTGTTCTTTTGTTCGCTTATTGGGATAGTGGTGCTCATTCCCGCAATAGTCATTTCTATATTGATAGATAACTATAAAATGATACCTTTTTTTTGTATTTTATCTGTTGTATTTATTGCACTTGGAATAGTGCTGTTTCTTGTTTTCCCTAGGGTGAAAATTGTATTCGATTTGAATAGTAAAAATGTTGTAATAACTTCGAACAAAGCACCTAAACAAATAATTTCATTTGATAAACTGCAACCTTTTCAGGTTTATGAGGTAATTCGTGGTTATGCACATCAATATTACTGCAGAAACATATCGTTCGGAGATTATTCCGATTTGTTTTTTAGTGCCCGCCATGTGAAGACGCTGAAAAAAGCAAAGAAACTTCATCAGCTAACCGGAATAGGTCTTATTGATATTGATGGAAAGTTCGTTAATGTGTAATAGATGCTTTGAAGACTGGGTAAAGATATTTTTTAATTTGTTCTTACATTTGCATAACGTGGGTTTTAAGTAGTTAAAATCCTTAGAATTCAATCAGAATCGTTAGCATATTCTGCTAACTTTTAAGAATATTGCGCTGACTTCAAAGAAAATTCCGCTAACATCGAAGAAAACTCTTCTAATTTCAAAGAATTTTATGCTAACTTCAAAGATTTTTAATCTAACGTCCTGGAATTTTAATTAGGACCTATAAGTTTTCTCTTCTGATTTTGAAGAATTTTCTTTTAACCTTCAGGTTTTTTAAGCTGACGTGCTGGAATATTGATCTGATCTCGGCGTATGGTTTGCTAACTTGTGGTTATCCTATGCTAACCTGACGTTATGTTATACTAACTTGATGTTATGTTATGCTGACTTGTGCGTATTCTATGCTAACTTTACAGTATTCTATGCTAACTTGCCGTTATGCTTGTCTGATTTCCAGTTATGTTTTCCTGATTTCCAAGTTTGATTGTCTGATCTCCAGGTATGCTTTCCTGATGTGTAAGTATTGTTCTCTGACTTTCTTGTTTTGTTTCCGGATGTGTTCGCATGCGTTTCGAACCTGACAGAATGTCAGCTGACATCGTCGCGGACTCGCCGGACGTGACAGAATGTCAGGTGACGGACAAGTTTTGTCTCCGGATGGGTATGTTTTTAAAGTTGATTTTGAAAAAATAGCATTTGGGATAATTTTTTATTTACAGTTTTTGGAGTGCACAAGGAGTTGTACAAGGGAATTTACGATAGTTCGACTAGCTCACTACAAGTTTTGGATTTGCGATTAATTTTGACATAAATTATGGATTTACGATTTTTTTACCACAAAGAACACAAAGGATTTGCAAGAAGGCACACAAAGAAATAGAAAGTTGCAAAATAAGAAAACCAGCGCTATTAACGCTGGTTTTCTTATTAAGATTTTTGTTTTTTAGTATCCAAATACATCAGAAAGGTTGAGGTATTCTATTTTTCCGTATTTTTCAAGTGTCTTAATATCCAGATCCTTTTTATTACCAAGAATCAAAATAGTAAAGTTCTTGTTTTTAAGATATTTTTCCTGGAAGGTCTTCAGATCATTAAAAGTTAAAGTAGGTACTACATTATAAATATCTTTATTAATATCGGTAGTAAGTTTAAGTTTCATTGCAGATTCGTAACTAAAAAGCACATCTGTTTTGGTTGTTCTGTCTGTTCTTATACGTTGTATAATTGCATCTTTTGCAGCATTAAAACTCATTTCAGACGCTGGCATATTGTTAAACAAACCCATCATTCCTTTCATTGCCTCAGGCAACTTATCGTTTTGAGTACCTATGTATGAGAAAAGATAATTATGTCTATCAAGACGACGAGCTGTATTATAACCTGCATAGGCACTATATGCTAATGCTTTCGATTCTCTTAATTCCTGAAATACGATTGAAGCCATACTCCCACCAAAATATTCGTTAAATAAACTTACAATAGGATAATTGGCTTTGTTGAATTTGTCTGATTTCGAAATCATAACAATCTCAACTTGTTTCATATCATAATCTACAATATATACTTTGTTTTCGGTATTGTCTAACTCAGTAAATTTTGTTTCTGTAGGTATTGGTTTCAATTTTGCAGGTATATTATGGTATTTATTAATCAAAGCAGTAATACTTGCCTGATCTTGTGGTCCGTAAAACAATATATGATGCTCATAAGAATTAAGTTCTTTAATTCTCTTTATTAGTTCATCTGCTTTAACTGTATTTAACTCCGATTCGCTTAATATATTTGTAAATGGCGATTTTTTGCCATATATTCCATAGCTATACATTGCCTTCCAAAGAATGGCGTTTTTTGATAATTTGTCATCTTCTCTTTGCTTTAATATATCATTAAACAAATTGCCAAGTGCTTCTTCATTTGGTTGAGGGTCGGCAAGTAGTTCTTCGAAGAGTTGTGTACCTCTTTCCATATTCTCTGCCAAACCCGATAAACTAACCCACAATTGATCGCTACCAGCACTAACATAAAACGAACAACCTGCTTTGTAAAATTCCTGTTTCAACTGAGCAGGAGTGTATTTTGATGTTCCCAGATATTCTAAATAATCAATAGCAAGTTTTATATACTTATCGTTATTGATACCCATATCAAATACATAATACATAGAAAAAGTATTGTTCTCATCATTTTGTTTATAATACACAGGTATATTATTTTTAACAGAAAACTTTTTAATATCTTTTTCATAATCCATAAAAACAGGTTCTATGTTTTTAGGTTTCATGGTAAGCAATTGTTTATAAAAATCCGACTGTGCATCTCTGTTCAATTGAACCGGAGTAATGGTAGGTTTCATTACTTTTTTAACATTATTATCAACCCCTGTTCGTTTATAAACAACAACATAGTTATTGCTATAGTTTTTATTAACAAAAGCAACAATATCTTGTTTGGTAATTTTAGATAGTCTGTCAATTTCGTTTACTTTATTTTCCCATGGGGTTTCATTAATAAAAGCATCTACCAACTCCATATCTCTTGACATATTGTTTTCCTGTTTTTTTATGTCTTCCAGTTTCAGGTCATTAATAATTGCGGGCAACAACCAATCTGGAAAATCACCTTTCTTAAGTAATTCTATTTGCGAAAGAATCAAATCTTTCACTTCTTCCAGTTTTTGTCCATCTTTTGGCACACCATATAGCATGTGTTCAGAATAATCTTTCTGAATAGAAGCATAAGACCCTGCCTGAATAACTTTTTGTGCCTGATTAAGATTTAGATCAATTAATCCAGCAGTACCATTTGTTAAAATCATGCTAACCAACGTAAGCATATCCGCATCCTTCGTATTTGCTCCACCTAAACGAAAACCTAAAACCAGACTTTCAGCTTCTGGTCCAAAAACTTCTTTTACAACAGGTGAAGTTATTGAAGCTTCAACAGGAACAACAAAATTTGTAATAGGCTTCGATTGCCATGTTCCAAACTTGCTTTCAATTAATTTAATTGCTTCATCCGGATCAAAATCTCCCGACAAACAAATAGCAATATTATTAGGAACATAACGAGAATAAAAATAGTTTTTCAAAGATTTTAAAGATGGGTTTTTTAAATGCTCCGCTTTACCTATTGTTGTTTGCAATCCATAAGGATGTTTTAAAAACAAACCGGCATACAAAGAATCGTACATTTTATCATTATCGTTATCAAGGCTCATGTTCTTTTCTTCATAAACAGTTTCCAACTCTGTATGAAATATACGGAAAACAGGATAAAAGAAACGATCCGATTCTATAGTTAACCATGCCTCCAGTTGATTAGAAGGAATTTCATTTATATAAACAGTTTGTTCAAACCAGGTAAAAGCATTGGTATTTGTACCACCAATGGCTGCCATTAATTTATCATATTCATTAGCAATTGCGTATTTTGCTGCTATTCCCGAAATGCTATCAATTAAATGATAATTATATGCACGTTTCACAGAATCTTTCGAACTTCTGAAAACTTCAAACAAGCTGTCAATCTTATCAAGATAAGGTTTTTCTGCAGCAAAGTCCATCGTACCAAAATGCGAAGTTCCCTTAAACATCATATGTTCTAAATAATGCGACATCCCTGTATTATCTGCAGGGTCATTATTACTTCCTGTTCTCACCGCAATAGCTGTTTGAATTCTGGGAGCATTTTTGTAAACCGTCATATAAACAGTGAACCCATTTGAAAGAGTATATATCCTTGTTTTCAAAGGATCGTTTGCTACAGTTTTATAATCATATTTTTTTTGTGCAAAAAGACTATGTGCTCCAAGTATATTAATTAAAACAATAACACCAATTAGTAAAATTTTAACTTTTCTTTTCATTTTATAAGGATCTTTAAAATTAAGTCGGTAAAATTATAATTATATTTTTACATACCATTAAGGAATATACAAAAACACCAAACCAATATGTAAAATCACAATAACAGAAGATGTCATTCAGCGTTGTAACATTTTTTAAAAAATGCCTGAAGAATAATGACAATCTCTTTTTAAAACCTTACATAATGAAGAATAAGAATTTAGAAGGAGATTCCTCACCTCGAGAAA
>DYDE01000141.1 GCA_020718065.1 Marinifilum sp.
TCTTTTTTATTTACGATTTATGACGATTTACGATTTGCGATTTTTGGGGGAGCACAGTGTTGCACAGAGTTGGGGCACAGAGTTACACAGGAGATTTTTTTATTTGGGATTTGACCTCTATCCTAAATCCTTTCTCCCTGAGATGGGAAAGGACTTTGGCGGTTGTCTTAGTTTGATAGATTGTTGTTGCTAATTTTTTTTAATAATAATTTGAGAACAAGGATTAACGATTTTTGATTTGAGAAGTAAACAATTGCCGAAGCTTTAGAGGTTTGTTTTGCTAATATGGTTAGGAGAAGTTAAAAGAGAAACATTTTGGAAATGTTTCTCTTTTTTGGGAAATGACCCCTATCCTAAATCCTTTCTCCAAAGGAGAAAGGTCTTTTGCGGTTGTTGTGGTTTTAGAGGTTTGTTGTTAATAATTTACTTTTTTTATATTGATTTAAGAACAGGGATTAACGATAGTTCGACTATGCTCACTACAAGTTTTTGATTTGAGAAGGCAAAGCCTTGTATGATATGAACGGCTTATACCAAGTTGCGTTCAAAGATATAATTTCAATGCACTTCGCTTTTAAAATTGTTTTTGAACTGATTCAGCATAATACCAAATAAGCATTCATTTTCTGATATTTCCTCTATGAATGCAACTTGGTATAAGTCACAATCTATGCCGAACGGGGTAATATTTTCAATTATAATTCTACGTCTCATTTTTTTAATAATCATCTAAATTCAACTCTTATTGGCAAATTAAACAGCACTCTCACATTTTTCCCTGATTGTTTGCCTGGATTCCATTTGGGCATCATTTTAATTACTCTTAATTGTCGAGGAGTGTATGGTTGTTGTGACGGATTCGTCGGACGTCGTCGAAGAGCCATCGAACTTTTTCGGAGTTGTCGGAAATTGTCGTGGAGTTAATGGATTTGACAGGCGAAGAGAATGATCATTAAACTGTGTCAAAATATAAATTATTTAATTTGACACCATTATTAAGAATAAAAATAAACCCCGGATATGTATTGCTATTTCCGGGGTTATACATCATATGACACAAGAGCATCAATTTTATTTATTCCTTTAAAAACTTGATGGTTTCATATTTCTGACAATTGGAAACTTTCAAAATATATAATCCTTTTGATAAATTTCCGACTGAAATATTCATAGTTAAGTTATTGTCAACAATTTCTGTATATACAACTTTTCCAGAAACATCTATTAATTGAATGGTTCCTCCTATAAATTCATCATTATAACTTACTGTTATTTGAGTGGAAGCAGGTGAAGGAAATATATTTAACATTTTCTTATTTGGAATAATTTGATCAATGTTTTGCATATTTTTATCTAAAGGGTTACATTCTTTTGTAAAATAATCCAATTTAGTTATAAAGGTTGGTTTATCATCTATTACATTGAATGCTATTGGGTATGCAACATATGGCATATCGGTCGCAATGTAGATTGTTAAATTAGCAATTGATAATGTTGAATTAATATCACAATCTGTTAATGAAGCACCAAGAAAATTTGTACGTACATAAAGAACATCCTTTGCACTTTCTTTATCAATTTCTGTATATCCAGTAAAACAATATCCACCAGAAAGAAAAGGGTTTGCACAAATTTCATATGCGCAAGTGCGTTTTCCATATAAATTAGTTTTACCAAAAGCAACACTTGAGAATGAATAAAGTCCACATAGTATGGAATATTCTCCAGATGCATTTATTTGTTTACCAGAAAGAATATAGTTTATATTTTGATTGGATGCATTAATGAATAAATTATTTATATATACGTTATTCGTTGGGCTATGGATTATTTTTGCATCACTTCCATTAACCAAACCATTGCTAGAATTTAATGACATAATGAAGCCATTTGTAGAAGTGTTATATTGATTACCAACAACAATTAAATTACCCCTTGCATCCATTTTTAAACATCGACCTTTAATTGCATAATCAGAATAATATACATTACTCCAAACCATATCAAGATTTTCATCAAGTTTCATAACATAAGTAATATTAAAAGAAGTTCCGGTGATATAAAAATATTCACCATATTGTTCAGCCCAAATCCCTTCAGTATTATTGGTTGGACCTAAATGGATTATTCTTTGAATAAGAATAACTCCGTTCAAATCTGTAAGAATAATACTTAAATCTTTATAAGGATAATTGTAGCTGTTTGTTGTACCAACAAGTAGCAAACCTTTAGAGTCAGTTGATGACCAGTCAGTATGAACAAGTTTCATACAGTTTGCCTTATCTGTATGATTCAGACCGAAAATTCTTGAGAAAACTTCTTGTCCATCTCCTCTTGTTGCTACCAGGAAATTATCACCATCAGTACCATAGGAGTATGTAGTTCCATAAAAAAAATATTTTGCACCATCATAATCATAATCTACTACACTACAAAACTCATCATTTTTGTCTCCTCCAAATAAAAAACTTGCTTTAAAATCAATGTTATCATGGATAAATAAAGCATCTGAGTTGCCTTTTTTGTTCATAGTACTCCCCGCTATTACAGTTAAACTTCCTGTTTTAGTTATGGAGTAACCAATATCATCTTTACTAGACTCTTCGTTAATCCATTTGTAGAACTGCGCCTGAGTTGTTACAATACTTAAAAGTAATGCTGCCAATGTTAATTTAATTTTTTTCATAATAATAAATTTTAAGTTAATAATGGAAAATAATAATAACTCAAATATATTACAAGATTCTTAAATTCAATATATTGAAACAGATGATTTGAATAAGTGATAGTAAGAAATGAATAGTTGATTTATTTTAATGAGTAAGTGAAAGACCGCTTATATTTAAAATCAAAAAACCCCGGGACAATCTATCAAACCGGGGCATAAACACGCTACTCAGGAAAAGTACAAAAGTGTTTTTGTTAATCTTTCATAAACTTTGAGGTTTCATATTTTTGATCTTTGGAAACCTTTAAAATATACAATCCTTTAGACAGATGTTCGACGGAAATATTTTTACTCAGGCAGTTTTCAATGTTTTCTTTATAAACGATCTTTCCGGTAATATCAATAATGATTAGTTCACCTGTAGTATATTGTTCATTAAATTCAACAGTGATTTGATCTGATGCTGGAGAAGGATACACTTTAAATGAGTTTCCATTTATTTCGTCATTCTTGACACCCATGATAGTGTTATCATCAGCAGGATTACATTTATATTTTTTTATATCAATTTTTAAATTTGGAGAACTAAATTCCCACCGATCAACTGGAAAGGCATCTATTTTTCCAGCATATCCTACCCAGAAATCTTGATGTTCAAGCGAAATGAACTCAGTGAATTCGCAAGTGCTATGTGCATCACCATGATTATCTGTCACCACATTACAAATTTCTTTAGGATGTCCTATGTTACCTACAAATCCGGTGAAAATAAAGCCTTTGTTAGGACCAGGATATATCTCATAAGCAGCATTATTTGAATCTGTTCCAAATTTTCTCATAAATGTTGGTACTGATAAAGATGAATTAGTAGCAAAAAGAAGAGCTACACTGTTTCCAATACCTAGAGCTTCTCCACACATTACATACAATTTTTCATTTACACCTGAATTCTTTTGAATATACAAATTATTTACCTTGGTAATATTATATCCAGAAGCTGTAATTGAACGAAACCAAAGTTTGTTTCCATTATTTCTATCTACTTTCATAATAAAGCCATCTGCTTTGAGATTTCCTACAATAATAATGTTTCCGTCGGTGTCTTCTTTTAAACATCGGCCTTCAGACATAGGAACATAGTAAAATCTTTTCCAGATTAAAGTTTCAAGATCTGGCGTAAGACGTGCAGCAAAAATACATTTTTGCCCCCCATGAGTATAGCTCCCAGTTATAAAAAAGGTTTGATCTACAGGAGATTGTTCAATCCATAAACCTTCTAAGTTTGAAGTACCCCAATATATTACTTTTGAATCTAGCCAGTCTCCTTTTAAATCAGTAATAATGATACTTATTGCAGTAGAGCCAGGATAAAGACTTTTAGTAGTGCCAATTAATGCTAAACCTGCATTGTTAGTAGGAGAGGGGTGTCTGATCATTTTTACACAATTGCCCTGATCTAATTGATAATTTCCAAAAGCTCTTGAGAATATTTCGCTCCCATCTTTCCCGATACCAACCAGATAATTATCTCCATTAGTTCCAAAACTATAAGTTGTCCCTAAAAGACAGAACCTAAGGTCTTCATAAAAAACAGGTGTCACACTGCGAAAATCATCGTACTGGCTTCCTCCATATATAAAACTAAAAAAGCTTCCATCGGGTTGAATACTGAGAAATGTAGCGTCGTTGTTACCAAAAATTCCATCTGGACTAATAGTGGTTCCTGCGGTCATAAAAGATCCATCGTCCAAACTTCTTGTTATTGAGTACCCGATATCATCTAAATCTCTCCCATACCCGTGGTAATATTGGGCATGTGTGGTTGCAATACATAAAAGTATTGCAACAAATGTAAATTTAATTTTTTTCATAATAATAAATTTTAAGTTAATACTGGAAAATAATAATAACTCAAATATATTACAAGATTCTTAAATTCAATATGTTGAAACAAATGATTTAAATAAATGATGGTAAGAAATGAATAAGTGATCGGATATGTAGAATATTTGATTGTATTTAAAACCATAAAAAAGGAGCTGGTTTTAACCAGCTCCGTAAAAGGATAATACTTGTTATTGGTTATTGATATAATATTTTATTAACCAATACGTTACTATTGTTTTCAATTTTAACAAAATATATTCCTCTAGGAAATTCAGAAATATCTATGTTGATTGAACTGCTATTATATTCCTTCTTTAGAATTGTTTGGCCAATATTGTTGATGATGTCAATGTTAAAGATTTCTTTGACATTCGATATTTCTAAGTTAAAAATCCCATTGTTAGGGTTGGGAAATATTTTCAACTCTGGGATTTTATATAATTGATGTTTTTGTATAAGTCCTGTTTTGTTTTTTGAACTCAGATTCATTATTTCATGAAGGATCCAATCCCTACAATCAGGTGAGATGGTCAAATACTCTTTATTGTTATTACTTGGTTGATAGTAAATAGCATCAAAAGGGGTTGAAAAACCTCCTCCAGTAATATTTTGAAATAGGTTATTTGTATTAATATCCAATGCACTAATAGTGGGTACAAAACAGTAATTAGGAGTAATATAATCAGTTCCATAAAAAGAAGGTGCAAATTTATTACTATAGGCTCCTGGTGCATTGTCATATAATAATGTGCATTTTGTTTTAATAGTATTTGTTTCTGATGATGAAGGAGTATTCATAGTTCTTTCTAAAATAGTTTTATATGTATCACTATTATTCAATGGCCAGACTTTGGAATTTTTATCAATACCTGTTGAAGTGATATCAGTCCAATTCAATAATTGGGTTTCTTTATTAAATAATTTATAACCATTTCCATTTCCATTAGAGATGGCTACTTTGCGCAAGCTATCTGGGTATCCAAGTGTTGAAAACAGGTTTATTTTGTCTCCACATGATACAATATCTCCTAAATTAGTTAATGGGTTTATATGAATGCCAAAGAGATGATAATAAAGCAATTGTTTAAAAACAATTGAATTGATTCTCAGATTTAATTGGTTTATTGTATTAGATTCTCCTGACAATTTTTCCCACAAATATTGATAACCCAGTGGGATATTTGCTCCCTGATTTGGAACATCAAGAGAAATGAATAGATCGGTATGATGATTTTTTGATGAATCCTCCATATTTTTTAGCGCATATCTGGTTATTATTCCTCCAATACCCGCACCAATAAAAATAGTATTTGTTCCTGAAGAAGACAATTTAAAAGCAATGGAGTCTATCAATCCGTACCGATGAATACCTCCCTCATAATAGCCAGTAATAACATCAGCATTGTTCTGAATTGTATTTGTATTTGAACAATATCCTAACAAAATAATATCATACTTATGGGATTTCAGACTATCTAATAAGCCATTTTGATTATAAAAATTATAAAAATCAGTCCAATTGATATTAGGTAATGAGCGAGCGAAATTATTTGTATTTTCATTTAAATAATCGACAATAACTACTGGTTTAGTAAGCATAGGGTTTGATAAATAGGTCTTACTACAAGCGGCAACTCCTGTTGGGGGAATCTTCCAATGAATTGGAGGACTTCCACTAGGTGGTATAGTATCAACATCTTGGGAGCAACGATAATAGGAATTTTTTTTTGAAATTAAATCGGTTATAACAATTTCAATATTTTTAATACCAGGAGTATTATAATGTACTAGGAATTTATTATCAAAATTTATTTGACGTAGCCCCATACCATCATCCATGTTAATTTTGATACTAAAAGGTGAAGATAGTTTGTTTGTAAAATATAAATCTTTGCAAAGAACAAACTCATAATTCTTATTAATTGTGATATCTCCATTTAATATTGATGCCGCATTCGTCTCTTTTTCTTCGTATGGTGAAGCTCCTAAAGGATAAACATCGTGAATTTTTCCATTTTCCCATGTTAAAAGTTTTAAATTAAAGGCATCTCTTTTGATTTGATTGTACTTATAATTGATTAAACCAATAAAAATTTCTCCTGCTGAGTTTTGGGTTTTATTTTTAATCATCATATTATAATCATTAAACAAATGAGAAGGAGATATTGAAGCTCTGTCTAATGTATATAACACTTGCTCCCATTTTTTTTGGTCAAGTGTTAAACATCCTTGATTTCCATTTGCATATATCAATTCATAATTGAGTATAGATTTATCTTTTAATATACCGGTTGGAATCCTTGATATTGATAATTCACTAAAAATTGTATTAATAGATTCATAATAGTTAGAAGTCTCATTCACAATTTTTAGTTGAGGAGTGCATTGATTTGGTTTATCCTGGGCATTAATTAGAAATATATTATTTACAAATAAAAATGCTATAAGGTAGCATTTTAACCCTTTTAGAGATTGGTTTTTCATGGTATTTTTTTAGTTAATTTAGGTAATAAAATTATATTATTTTTTTTAACCTTTTCTTTTTTATGAAACGTTTTATTTATTTGATTGGAGAAAATGAATAAGTGATTTGGGTTGTTGAAAATTTGCAGATAATTTAGTCTATAATATTTTCTAGCAGCTTTAGGAGCATAGTTTTTTTTCTTTGTGAGACTGGAATTTTTGTCTGGTTTTTCAAAACAAGATATCCTTCACAATCACCCAGCTCGTCCAGTTCTTTAATACTTTTCTTATTTTTTATTTTATTATAACTGACTACTTGTTTAAGGTTGACAAGATGGGACTGATGTACCCTATAAAAACCATATTCATTAAGCAATACTTCATATTCTTTTAAAGTTTTAGAAACAACAACTGTTCGCTTATCTTCTAAATTAAATTGTGTATAATTTTTATCAGATTCGCAATGAATAATATCATCAATATTTATATAATATATTTGATCCTGGGTTTTTAAAATCATTTTCTTTTTTCCCTGGGTTTTATTATTGAAATGTGTATAAAAAGTATTTAATTTTAATTCTAAGGATTCATTTTCCAGGTTTTTTTCTGCTTTTAGAACTGCATCTAATAGTTCATCAGGGTCAATTGGCTTTAAAAGGTAATCAATAGCACTGAATTTAAATGCCCTGACAGCATAATTATGAAAAGCAGTATAAAAAATGACTTTGAAAGCTGTATTTTTAATTTTTTCAAGTAGGTCAAAACCGCTACCATCTTGCATTTCTATATCCAGAAATACAAGTTCTGGTTTGTTTTTACTAATTTCATATATGCCAGAAGCAACAGAATCAGCCATTGCAACAATTTCAATATTTTTGCAATAGATTCCGATATGGTCTTGCAATGAGTTTCTGGCTTTTTCGTCATCATCAATAATAATTGTCCTAATCATTTGTTTTGTTTTTAGTTATATATAAATGGTGTAATAAATGATATTTTTGTTCCTTTGCCACCTTGGTGTTTTAAATCAGTGATAATTAGTTGTATTTTATTCTTAGTCCAGTGGTTTAAAACAGTCAATCTCTCTTTTGTAATATTCATTGCCAAAGATCGGTAGTATGAATTGTTCATTTTTTTCATTATTAACGATTGTTCAATCCCTATTCCATTATCTTCGATTTCAATTTTTATAGTATCATTTGTATTTTTACTAAACCTTACAATAATTACTCCCTGGTTGTATAGACCAAGTTGTCCATGTTTAATTGAATTTTCAATAAAAGGTTGTGCTAACATTGGAGGAATTAATATTGATTCAGTATCCAGTTCCGGAGAAATCTCTATCTGATATTTGATATTGTTTTCTGAATTCAAGATACTTTGCAAATTAAGATAATCAGAAATGGTTTCAAATTCTTTTTCAAGTTTAATGTATTCATTAAGGGAACATTCAAGGATATTCCGCATTAACTTTGAAAAACTAGTTAAATATTTGGAAGCATCTCCATCCTGTTTTCGTATGATAAAACTCTGTATTGCTGTTAGGGAGTTGAAAATAAAATGAGGATTCATTTGGGAACGTAAAAGTTTTTGTTGTAGTTGCACAGTTCTTTGCTTATTTTTTAACCTGATGTACCAAATAATAACAAAAAAAACTGCTATAAGGATAAAAGTACCTCCAATTAAAAGGATAAATCGGTACTTTGAATTTTTAAGTTCAGCTGTTTTAATTTTGTTTTCTTGATACAGTGATTTTATTGTATTCTCTTTTTTCTCTTCGTCAAAAGTATGTAATTTCTTTAAAACTTTGTCGGTTTTAACTATGTTTATGCTATCTTGTATGTTTTCATATTCCTCTTTATAGTTGAATGCTTTTTTATATTGGCTCGTACCATAATATGCCTTACTCAAATAATTGGCTGCCTCACAAATATCTTCTCTTCTTTTAATCTCTTTAGCAATTTTATATCCTTTTTCTAAGTATAGAATTGCTTTTTCATTATTGTTTATTTTATAATAACATTTTCCAATTTGGATATTTGCACTTATAATTCCTGGTTTGTCACTATGTTGTTCAAACTTTATCAGACTTAGTAAATAGTATTCAATAGCTTTTTCAAAATTATTAACTTTTTCATAATTTTCACCAATACTTCCCAATGCAAACCCAACCATATCAACGCGATTAAATTTTACAGCCAGATCATAACATTTAATTAAACTAATATTTGATTTTTCAATATTTCCTAACAAGGAATAGGCATTTCCAATATCAAAATATATTTCTATTTTATTAATTTCTTTCTTTGCATATTCTAATGCAAAGAAAAAATATTCTAGTGCTTTTTCATAGTTCTCTTGGGCACCATATATGCTGCCTATCATTGCATAATCTCTGAATTTTCTGCTATCATCTCCTGATTTATTTCTGATATCCATGCTTTTAAGGGTATAATATAATGCAGTGTCATAATTTGCCTGATAAAAACTAATTGTCCCAAATCCATCATAACTAATGGCAATCAGGCTTTTATTATTAATAACATTCGACAATTTTAAAGCAAGGGTAAAATAATTTTCAGCTATCGTATAATTGCCAATATCAACCTGAATGTCTCCTAAAATTAAAGACGATTTTGCTAAACCTTTTTTATATTTTGCTTTAAAAGACATTTCAATTGCTTTTTTTGCATAAAAAATAGCTATATTATTTTCATTCCTCTTGTAATAATTGGAGATTTCGATAAACTTATCAATTATAAGTGTATCCTCTTTCAAATTATTAATAACATTTAACAAACTATCTGTCTTGGAATTTTGGGAGTAAAGGTTTATACAGGCAATTATAAACAAAAAAGGAAGAATAATTTTTTTTTTCATGTTTAGAATTGTTTGGTTAATAACTAAATGCTAATTTATTATAATATTGTTATAATTGCTAATATTAATTTTTTTTCTCTTGATAAACATTAAACATATTGGTTCTTGTTTAAAAGTTAGTTGGTAGAATAAAAAAGTTAACAAATAAATAGATTATAAATAAACCCAAAAGTCGCAAATAAAAAAATAACATCAAAATTTGTTTCAAAAATGATATTTGGTAGCAAATAAAACGGGTTTCATTAAATATTTATTGAAACAAGGCACAATTCCTCCTTTCCCCCAATGAGAGTTTAAAGGCATTCCAATAAGTCTAAAGTTTAAATTCTTAAGATTTGATATTCTCGTAAAGAAAAAACTTGAGTATTTTTTACGAGCATGATTTATAAATGTTGTTGCAACTGTGATGTAGTGAAAACAAACAGCTTTTACACGCATTCCCAAAGTTATTTTTTGAGTTTTGTTGTTTACTAAAATTATTTTTACCCAGTCAAATAATATCGAACACATTGCCATTAGATACATATAAACAGTATTTGTGTCCATATCAGGAAAAAAACTTGACAGTTGTCGATACTAAGAAGGTTTTTTGTTAATAGTATTCTTTTTTTTATTTATGAACAAGGATTAACGATAGTTCGACTATGCTCACTACAAGTTTTTGATTTAAGAAGGCAAAGCCTTATAAGATATGAACGACTTAGGCAAAGCCTCATAGCCGTCAAGCTAAACATCAGATTATTTTGATTTTCAGCGATTTGTTCTCTTATTATAGAAACAAAAAACAT
>DYDE01000142.1 GCA_020718065.1 Marinifilum sp.
AAATTTTTGTGCAAAACTACATAATCTTTTTAAATTTACAAACACACTTAAAAAAAAATATCAATTAAATCTTTATTAATATGATTTATAGGTTTTTTCAAATAAGAAATAATTACTTTTTTAATTAACTAAAGGGTTTAAAATATATATACGTTCTTTTTGTTTGATTTATAGATTTATTTTTGTATTTTTACGTGTTTTATTATTCAAGAGATAATGCAGGAGAAATTTTTAAATAATTTAAAAATAATCTTTTTTGTCATTCTGACATTTTGCTTTTTTATGTTTTCTAATGGAAGTATAATTATACCTTTAAAAATAAACTTTCAAAACTACTCAATTAAAGACACAATTTTTACTTTAAACAAAGTAAAGGCTGGAATCCCTTCTGACAGCATTATTGTGATAAAAAAAACAAATAAAACTAAACTTTTGTCAAAAGAAGGTATTGTTTATAAACAATATGCTAAGAACACAGAAAGTTTAAAAAAAACAATTGTTGATTCTTCTGCTAACTTCAATAGTACAGCTAATAAAAAAAACAATACTTTAGAAAAAACTAAAAAAAATGTATTCCAAAAGTCTTTGATTAACAATGTTTTTAATAATAAAAATCTTACTGAATTACCTTCAACGAATTTATTCTCTCAATTAACAGATAAAAAAAACCTTAGCAAGTTAGAATTTCTTAATACTGTTAAACAACTTAACAACTTAAAAAAGGAAATTTACAAAAAAAATGCAGAAAAAAAGAAAACTAACCCTGTTCGTTGGCTGGTTTTATTAATTGCTGCCATTCTTATTGTTATAATTTTAGCATTTTTTATTAAAGAAATTTTTACTTTATTTCTTATAGGGGTTATGTTGGTTGCACTCGTGCTTTTGATAGGTTTTTTATAGCTGCATTAAAATAAATGAATCCCGATTTATCCTTTCTTATAAAAGAAGAAGCTAATCGTATTGGTTTTACTGATTGTGGTATTTCAAAGGCTGACTTTCTTTCAACTAAGAAAACTTACCTTTGTGAATGGCTTGAAAATAAGTATCACTCACAAATGAATTACATGGAAAATCATTTAGATAAACGTTTAGATCCAAGAGTTCTTTTTGAGGGTGCTAAAAGTGTTGTTGTCGTTTCACTGAATTATTATAATGATTTGGAATTGCTTAATAAAGCAAAATATAAAATTTCAAAATACGCATGGGGAAAAGATTATCATTTAATTATTAAAAATAAACTTTATTTACTTCAAAATTTTATTAAACAAAAAAGTGCAAATTGCAAAGTAAAAGTTTGTGTTGATACTGCTCCAGTTATGGAAAAAGTATGGGCTGAAAAATCTGGAATTGGTTGGATTGGAAAAAATACTTGCCATATTAATAAGAAAAATGGCTCATTTCATTTTCTTGGAGAGCTTATACTTGATATAGAACTTGAATATGATAAACCTTCAAAAAACTATTGCGGCAATTGTAATAAATGTGTTGATGCATGCCCCACAAATGCTTTAGAAAAACCATATTGTTTAAATGCAAACAACTGTATTTCATATTTAACAATTGAGTCTAAAAAACAAATGTCTGATGATATTATCAAGAAATCAAAAGGATGGATTTTTGGTTGTGATATTTGTCAGGATGTTTGTCCTTGGAATAAGATCGCAAAACCTAACCAAGTTGATGAATTTAAACCTATGATTGCAACAATAGAACTTGCAAAAAATGGATGTAAATCAATTTCAAATGAAGAATTTAATAATTGTTTTAAAGAATCTGCAATTTATAGAGCTGATTATAATGTTATAAAAAAGAATATTGAGCAAATCAGTAGCTTATAAATACATCAAATTAATAATTTTATTCAATTAAAATTGCCAACTTTTTTATTATCTTTGTGATATATTTATTAAAAAGACAATAATGTATTTAAATATAATTCTTGGTATAATTGGAACTCAGGAAATAATTATTATACTTTTAATTGTTTTACTTTTATTTGGTGGAAAAAAAATACCCGAATTAATGAGGGGTCTTGGCAAAGGTGTCAAAGAATTTAAAGATGCCTCCAAAGGAGAAGATACTACCAAAGAAAAATAGAATAATTCAATTTTTTATTCCTTGACAATTACCATCTTTAACTGTTTTTATTATTTAAAAAAATAAAAACTCATTGTAATATAATTTAAAATATTTACTTTTGCCGAAAATATGGTCTCTTGGCCGAGCGGTTAGGCACCGGTCTGCAAAACCGATTACTCCGGTTCAAATCCGGAAGAGACCTCAAAAGCATCCTTCTGGATGCTTTTTTATAAAAAGGAAGGCTGCTTAAAAATCAAGCAGCCTTCCTTTTATTTAAAAATATGTCAAATTGTGTTTAGTTTTTTACAAACTTTTGTGTTTGAATTTTCTTATCTTTTGTAATACATATAGTATAAATACCACTGGCATAATTAGCGATATCCAGTTCTTCGGTTTGATTACTGATTTTTTTCTTCATCACCAAAGTACCCATTGCATTGTATATACTCATTTCAGAATCCATTTCAGATGACTGAATATAAAGTTTATTGTCTGCAGGGTTTGGATAAATATTTAATACTATATTTTCCATGTTATTTATTGCAAAAGTTTTAGCAACACTAATGGTATAGTCTTCTACTTCACCATAAGAGAATGTTTCGCAATAAGAAGGGGCAGCATTGTATTTCATAGAAACGCGCATACGTGTTTGCCCGCTAAATGTAGAAGGTACAGTAATTGTTCCTGTAACAACAACTTTTCCTCCTGCGGGAGCAAACACCTGTTCGCCAGTATCAGAAAAATCCCCATCTTTATTAAAATCAATCCATACCCTGAAATATTCAGTATAGGTTGAACTGCTAAATCCAGGAGTTAGAGTTACTGTATTGCTTCCAACAACAGCTGTAATAATACTTGTAGTAAAATCAGAATAGCTAGATCCTGTAGATGTTTTTACAAAAGTGCCAAGTTGAACTTTTGCAATCCACTCATCAGAGAATGTAGTTCCTTTAGAAGCACAATATACAATAGAACCTGTTGTTGTGAATGTTAAATCCGTTCCATAGGTTGTACCTACTGAATTTACAGCTTTTACTCTATAATGATATAATGTGTTTGCAGCTAAGCCATTTATTGCAGCAGATACAGATGTAGCTGTATTCCCTGTAACACTGCTTGCAGTTGCTGTTGAACCATAAGAGGTTGTTAAGCCATATTCAAAAGTAACAGTTGTTGAAGCAGCATTGTTGTTACTGACTGTTCCGTTC
Organism: Marinifilum sp.; assembly: GCA_020718065.1. GTDB lineage: Bacteria > Bacteroidota > Bacteroidia > Bacteroidales > CG2-30-32-10 > CG2-30-32-10. Next base: position 3,288 of record DYDE01000142.1, read on the forward strand.
AATGTTGCTCCAGATGCAGTAATTAATGTTGCAGCTACTGTTGTTGCACTTGGTGCTGTTGGAGTAGTTGCAGATGTAATTGAAATATTATCAACATAGAAATTGTCAAATTGGTACAAATTGCCTGTTATAACAAATGCAATATATGTTACAGAAGCATTAACAGGAATACTTAAATTTGTTATTGAACCTGTCCTATTTGTATTTGCTGTTGTAGTTAATGACCAACCTGAAACATCTGTCCATGTTGTTTTATCATTCGATTTTTGAATTTTTATTGTTGCTCCTACACCATAATCATCAAGCATATATTTTGCATTCAATAACATTGTTGACAAACCAGTTGTATTTAATGCAGGTGTTATCAGCATTGTTGTTCCGGGATTCAAATTCTGGTAAGCACATTTCATTTCATAAGCAGTTCCTCCTGCATTTGCAGTATTTGAAACTGACCATCTTTCAGTTATACCTGTTCCTGTATTTTTTGTTGTCCAGCTTGTTGGTATTGTTGAAGTGTTAAAATTTTCAGTAACTGGCAAATTAAGTGCCACAGGATTAGATGATGTAGTGAATGTTAAGTCACTTCCATATGTTGTACCAACGGAATTAACAGCTTTAACTCTGTAATGATATAAAGTATTTGCAGCCAAACCTGTTAATGAAGCACTAACTGATGTGCTAGTAGAACCAGTAACACTGCTTGGTGAAGCTGTTGCAGTTGATCCATAACTGGTTGTTAATCCATATTCAAAAGTAACAGTTGTTGAAGCTGCATTGTTGTTGTTAACTGTTCCATTCAATGTTGCTCCTGATACGGAAACTCCACTTGCAGAAACTGTTGTGGCTGTTGGTGCAGTGGGTGTAGTTGCCTGATAAGTCATATAACAAACAGAACATGCAACTCTTGCAGAAGTAACTGCAATTCTCATATAACCACTTTCTCCCCATGAAGCACCCCAAGAGTTTCTTAAAATCCAATAATCACCATAAGTTGCATCTGTGCCCCAACCAACTAAAGAAATAGCATGATTGGTTGTGGTATTATAGCAAGGACTTCCATTACAAGCAGTGCTAGCATCAGAAAAAATACCACCAGAATAATTTTGAAATGCTGTAGAAACATAAACAGCAGCATCAACAACGCCATAAGTCATAATTGCAGTTTTAATTGCATTTATATCAGAACATGATACTCTATACCATCCTAAGAATTTTGTTTTAGGAGCTGTTGAGGTTGAAGATGGACAAGTTTGATTTGCAGTAGTTGTATATGGATAATAAGATTCTGGAATTGTTCCAACATCAACTAATGCTTGTAATTCCTGATAATCATAATCTGCACCATTACATCCGCTGAAATGACCTGAGTATGCAGCTAATGTACTTAAACACCATGCAATATATGCTTCAGAAAAATCTGATGTATTACCATCATATTTTCCTGTGGCAAAATTATAAGTGCCTTCCGCACATGCTGATGCACCAAATGCATAACAAGCACCACAACTTCCCTGATCGCGAGGAGAGCCTATATATGAATGTCCATTATAGCTTCTCCAGTCAAATGAAGTAGGAACTACATCTAATACTGAAAAATTTGGATCTTCTTTTGCAAAATCATGAAAATCTAAAGAGCCACTTTTTTCTGTATTCAATAGATCTCCATTTTTTGTCATTAAATCTTGTAATAGTATTCTTTCCTGAATTCCTTTAACTACACGAATACAAATTGGACTTTCAATTGTACAACCATTTTGGTTAGTAGTTTCAGTTACTAATGTATATCCATACTTAGCAGCATAAGAATATTCCTGAGCAATTTTTCCTTTGTAGAAATCCCAGGCATTGACAACTCTTCCATCAGGAAGTAAAACCATTCCTACATCACCAATTCCATTGACTGATGTAACTTGATACTTGTAACCAAGTATTTCACAATATTTTGCAGCTGGGTTTACAAACCCTTTTTGTGCAAAACTGTTTAACAATAATACAATTGAAAAAACAATTGTAAGCAGAGTAATTTTTTTCATACTTTTTTTTAAGATTAATTAATTTTTAGTGAATAAATCAAGCTAATATATTTTCAAATTTTCCAATAAAATTTCAATATCGACAAACAACAACTTCCTACCCCAATAAATTCATTTCCTCAGAAAGTTTATTGATTTTATTTGTTTAATTGTTATCAAAACAATAATTTTACTAAAATATTTTATAAATTTCTAAGAATTTTAGACCCAAAAAAACTAATAACTAAATTTAAAAATAACTATGAAACTTAAGTGTATTATAGTTGATGATGAGGAATTAGCAATACTCGTTATAGAAAGCTATCTTAATCGAATTCCTAATGTAGAAATTATTGGCAAATTTAATAATGCTTTACCTGTTTATGATGTTCTGCAGAACAATGAAGTAGATTTATTGTTTCTTGATATTGAAATGCCAGAAATTAGCGGTTTAGATTTTGTTAAAAGTATTACTAAACAACCTTTTATTGTTTTTACTACTGCAAGGACTGATTGTGCTATTGAAAGTTATGAACTAAATGTGATTGATTATCTAATAAAACCGATCTCGTTTGAGCGTTTATTAAAGTCAGTCAATCGTGTTAGTGAACTAAAAAAGCAAAAACAAATTATCAATACTCCATCTGATAATAAAAATTTTATTTATTTAAAAGAAAATAAAAAGACAATAAGGGTTTTTATAAATGATATTTTATACTTTGAAAGCATTAAAGACTATGTAAAAGTGATTACAACAAATAAAACGATTATAACAAAACAACTTTTGAGTTATTTTGAAACATCTATAGATAATAACATCATTTTGAGAATTCATCGCTCTTATATTGTGATGATAGACAAAATTGATGCTTATAGTTGTTCTGATATTGAAATTGGAAAAATTCTTTTGCCAATAGGTAGAAGCTATAAAGATGAGGTTTTAGGAAAATTAGAATTGAGATGTTCTATAAAATAAATTTTATGAAATTTAAGAATTTAAAGAAGCATAAAATTTTTATAGCAACATTTTTTATTTTGTTTTTTTATAATATCGTTGTTGGTCAGGGTATTGGAAAAATATTTAATAGATATTATCCACCAAAAGAATATAATGGGAGTTTGCAAAATTGGACAATTGTTAGTGATAACAATGGATTAATGTACTTTGGAAATCATGATGGGGTTTTAGAATATGATGGAAGTACATGGAGAAAAATAGAAATTCTTAATAAATCAACTGTAAGATCATTGACAATAACAAGTAAAGGTAAAATACTTGTTGGTGCAATTGGAGAAATGGGTTATCTTGCTCCAAATAATATTGGAACGCTTCAGTTTGTTTCAATAAAACCGTATTTAGATTCTTCTTATTATAGTTTTGCTGACATTTGGAGTACTCAAAGTACAAAAGATGGGGATTATTATCTTAGTGACGATTACCTTTTTCGTTTTCAAGATAATAAATTTAAAATTTGGAAAAAACATGCAGCTTATTTTTACTTATGTTTTGTTATTTACGATGATTTATATTTATATGAAGTTGGTGTTGGATTACAAAAGATTATTAATGATTCATTAGTATTGCTCCCAAAGGGAGATTTTTTTTCAGATAAAAGAATACATGCAATTATTCCTTTTGAAAATAAATTATTTGTATTTACACGCAATAATGGTGTTTACATTTATAATCCTCAAGATTTTGAAAATCCAATTATAGCATATTCAGATATTTCAAACAAAACAAAACAAATTAATGAATTTTTAATAAAAAACACAGTTTATAGTGCAACCAGTATTTCAAAGGATATTTATGCTGTTGCAACTCTTAATGCAGGAGCTTTTATATTTAACTCCTCTGGCAATATTTTAGATATAATTAACAACGAAACCACCAATACTTCGAGCCATGTTTATACAATGAGTTATCAACCAAATGGAAATTTATGGCTTGGACTTGATAATGGAATTCAAAAGGTTGAAATAGGTAGTCCTTTTCGTTATTGGGATAAATCACAAGGAATTAGTGGCTCTGTGTATAGTCTTATTGTTTTAAATAAAAACTTATATATAGCGACAGTTGCGGGTTTGTTTAAATTAGATTTGCAAGAAAAAAATAATATTTTTGATGTTAATAATGTTGAAAACATTAAGGGAATTAATGAACAAACATATTCTTTATTATTATTTAATCCGCAAAACATTAAAAACACCGATGTAATTAGCAACAAAAATTCATTATTAATTAAAAAGCTAAAGTTAAAAGATACTACTTTATTGATTGGAACTAGTCGGGGAATTTACGCACTTGTAAATAACAAAATTGAACTTATTTCAAATTATAAGGGAACGTATTGCTTGTATCAGTCTGTTCAAAATCCTTCTTTAATTTACTTTGGTTCTGATAGTGGCATTGGTTGCATTTCATATGATAATGGCAATTGGTTCTATAGAGGAAATATTGGAAAAATTGCTGATCAAATAAAAAGCATTAGCGAAGATGACAAAGGCAATCTATGGGCTGTTGCTAATTATAAAGGAATTTATAAAATTCCTAAAGATATTCTTATTCAAAATGATGAAAATTTAAATACGGGGAATAAAATCGAATTTTATAATAAGAATTGTGGTATCGAAAATATTACAGACATTTTAATATCTAAAATTAATAATCAATTAAAGTTTTTTTCAATTGATAGTTTTTATGTTTTTAATGAAAAAATAAAAAAATTCCAAATCGATACTTCTGTTAATGAAAAATATATTGATAGCACCTGGTATGAACAAATACTTGTTAATTCAAAGAAAAACATGTGGTTCAATACACAATTACAAAATAAAGAAGAAAATAATAATAAAAATTATAGCGACACTATAACATTTAAGAGATTAACTGATTTCTTGATAGGAGTTGTTTATAAAAACAATAACAGCAAACTGTGGATTGGCTACCCTGAGGGATTTATATGTTATGAAAAAAAATATGAAAAAAAATATTTTGATAATTATAAAACAATTATCAGAAGTGTATATTTAAATAATGATTCACTAATTTTTAATGGTACAAATATTATTAAAACAAAACAAAAATATTTTGCTGAAGAATATGCTGCAAATTTTGATAATATAATAAATCTAAATACAATAATAACTCATAGTTACAATTCAATATCATTTTCTTTTTCTGCATTATCATTTGATGATGAATCAAAAAATCAATATAGTTATTTATTATCAGGTTATGATAAAAACTGGTCGCAATGGAACAATGAAACAAAAAAAGAATATACCAATCTGCGCGAAGGAAACTATGTTTTTAAAGTAAAAGCAAGAAATATATATGGCATTCAAAGTACTATTGCTGAGTTTAAATTTTCGATATTGCCACCATGGTATAGAACAATAATAGCTTACATTGTATATTTTATTTTAAGTGTAATTTTTATAATTCTTATTTTAAAATTATATACTATCAAACTTAGAAATGAAAAAGTAAGATTAGAAAAGATTGTAAAAGATAGAACTCAGGAAATTTTTAATCAAAAAGAAGAAATTCAAACACAAGCAGAAAATTTAAAAGTTGCTAATGACAGGATTTTAGCAAAAAACAGTGAACTTGAATATCAAAAAGAGGAAATAACAAAACAAGCAAAACAGTTACGAAAGGCAAATATTGATTTAATTAAACTCTCGAAAGTTGCAAGTGAAACTGATAATGCTATTACTATTTTCGATAAAGATGGAAATATAGAATGGATAAATGATGGATTTACAAGAATGTATGGTTATACTTTAGAGCAATTCAAAACTGAAAGGAGTGCTAACCTTATAGAGGGAAGCGAAAACCCTAATATTAGCGAGGTTGTTAAGATTTGTATAAGTGAAAAAAAATCAATGGTATATGAATTTAAAACCAATACACGCGAGGGCAAAGAAATTTGGGCTCAAACGACTCTTACTCATATTGTAAATAAAGATAAAGCTACTTTAAACCTTATTGCTATTGATTCTGATATTACCATGTTAAAAAAAGCTGAAGAAGAAATTACAAAACAAAAATTAAAAATAGAAAAACAAAGAGATCTTCTTGAAATAAGTAATGCTACTAAAAATAAATTTTTCAGAATTATAGCACACGATCTAAGAAACCCAATTAGTACTCTTGTTAGTTCAACCAACATTATATTGGAGGATATTAAATATTACAATAAAGAAAAAACAACTAAATTTATTGGAGAATTAAATAAACTCTCTCAAACTACTTATATTTTACTTGAAAATTTACTTGATTGGTCAACTAGTCAAATGGGTGAAATTCCTTTTAATCCCAAAAAAGTAGATATAACTTTGATTATAAAAGAAAATATTGAATTAGTTATTGCTAAAGCTAATTCAAAAAATATAAGACTTGAAGTGAGTTTTCCGATTCATGCATATGTGTATGCAGACGAAGATATGGTAAAAGCAATAATTCGCAACTTGCTTTCAAACGCAATGAAATTTACTTTAGAAAATGGTCTTATAAATATATCCGTTATAGAAGATGAAAAATATATTATTACAGATATAAGTGATACAGGTATTGGAATTAGTGAGAATGATTTAAATAAACTTTTCCGAACAGACATACATCATTCTACTCCTGGAACTTCGAATGAAAAAGGTTCTGGTTTGGGGTTAATTCTTTGCAAAGAGTTTATAGAAAAAAACGAGGGTATAATTACAGTGAGCAGCGAAATTGGCAAAGGAAGTACATTCTCAATTAAATTAAAGAAAGCATAACAAGTTAATTGTATTTTAGAAAAACTAAATTTTGGTTATTATCTCCAAATTATAAAGCAATACAAGCTTACTTAAAAAAGATTAATACTTTATTATTGGAGGGTTTTTGATTTCATTAAGCAATTTGCTTAAATCATCACCTACTTGTATGTGGCTATTTTTTGCTGCAATATAAAAGTTGTATAATTCTTCAAAATCAGATTTATGGTCAATATTATTACATAAATAAGAATCTATTTTGTAACCACTTTTATTATATAATGAACATTCTACAAATGCAATATTGTCTTTTTCGCCTTTCCAGTAGTCAATAACGATGTTTCCTGTATTGAGAATCAATTGAAATCCATTGATTCCACTTGTTAAAGTCCATCTAAACTCGTTTTTTATTGTTTTTTCGTGGAGTTCTTTTACTATATTTATAACATTATCCGGTATCATAGCTATAATATTTAATTATTAATTTTATTTTTTTTATTGTCCAATAATTTTAAACTCAGTTC